>JASFPF010000143.1:0-5010 GCA_050116135.1 Deltaproteobacteria bacterium
CGGCGTTCTCCGCGGGTTTACGCCTGCGACGTACGAAAGGTAAGCCTCGGCGTAAACTCTTGTGCGGCCTTGCTCAGAGCAAAAAATACTCATTTCTGAATTGGAAACTGACGCTGTGCCCATTGATTGCATAATGTTTCTTGGGCGGGCACTAGCTTAATGGGCTCTCTTCTGCCAGAACCTTCTTGCTGCTTGCCTCAATCTGTTCAACGATGTCCAAAGCAACACCAAGAGCGTTTCGCCCATCATGTCCTGAGACCAACGGCGCCTGGCGGGTCTTCACCGCATCGACAAACGACCGTAGCTCAGCCCCCAAGGCATCGCTTTTCTCAAAGGTAGAACGCTCCATGGACATCCCTGGGATAGGAAGGTCGATTCCCTGCCCATCTCTTCGGATGATAGTAATGTCGTGGCTTGAATAATCCACGGAAACATAAGCATCCTTCTGAAAGATGCGTATCTTGCGCATGTCTTTCAGCGAAATACGGCTGGCAGTCACATTGGCCACACAACCGTTTTCAAAAACCAAGCGTGCATTGGCGATGTCCACACGGGAAGATATGACCGGAACCCCGGCTGCATGAATGTGCTGCAGTTGGGACTTGACAAGGCTTAATATGATATCGATATCATGAATCATTAAATCCAGAACCACGTTTACTTCGGTCCCCCGTTCTTTAAAAACACTCAAGCGGTGAGACTCTATAAACAAGGGTCGGTCTATCACGTCGGTCAGGGCGACGACAGCAGGATTGAATCGCTCCAGGTGGCCCACCTGGATCACCGCACCACGGGAAGCAGCAACCTCTATGAGAACCTCCGCCTCTTCAAGTGTCTCTGCTATGGGCTTTTCGATCAATACGTCGACACCATGTTCCAAGAAATCACGGCTAATGGGAAAATGAAGGGGCGTGGGCACAACCACGCTCACGGCATCGACTCGATCTATGAAATCCCTATAATCGGTAAACGACTCAGTCCCAAATTCTTTTCCAACCCGTTGCCCCCTTTCAGCAATGATGTCCACCACGCCCACGAGCTCAACGTCATTCATTCGGGCATATTTCTCGGCATGAAATTTCCCGAGATAGCCAACCCCAATAACTCCGACGCGTAATGGTATCATAGCCTGCCCAGACAGTCCTTTTCCATATCAAGGGCTTCAGATGTCTATGTTCATTCCACGCCTATGATGGCAATCCCGTTCTCATCGGCAAGGGCCACCATCTCTTCCCTATCAAAGGCCAACGTTTTAACTGCCTCAACAGCCAGGACCGAGGCGCCAACGTCGCGCATCATCTTAATGGTCTTGACTCCGACGGCCGGCATGTCAAATCGCATATCCTGGCTCGGCTTACTTGCCTTGACAACGACCGTTTTTTCCTGCCCGAGCTTTCCGCCCCGCCGAATGGTGGAATCCGTGCCATCAATCGCCTCTACGGCCATCACTGACCCGTTCCGAACCACCACGGCCTGACCAATATCGAGCCTTCCGATCTCCTTGACAATGCGCCATCCGAAGCGAACATCAGCCATTTCCGCCCCAGACGGTCTGCGCCGTGTCCAGCATCCTTTCGGAGCCAACAGGCCTGGAAGCAAGAAGGTCGGGGCATGAATTGTGATGCCTTCTTTTTCCAGCTCCCCTGCAAAGGCGCGTAGAAGACCATCATCCTGCGTATGGTCCATCGTGGCCAGGACCTTCAGGGCTTTAAGATCCGGTCTCACGTCGGCAAACATCTTCGTCTTGGTTACGGCCCCCGCCATCACGGCATCCTTCACGCCATGATGCTTAAAAAATGCAATAAGCTGCTTCAGTTGACCGAGTTTGATCCACTTTGTCGCCTCTGCAAGGGTTTCTAGCCGAGCCTCTGTTTCCCCCTTGTGGGCCACCACATAGACCTTCAAGCCTCTTTGCGCTGCCGCCCTTGAAAAAATGATGGGGAACTGCCCGCTCCCCGCAATAAGTCCAATCCGTTCCATCATGGTCACTCGTCAACAGATAGTGGTCAGGGGCTATCTGGTCACCCCCCGCTCAGAGGACTTGATAAAGGCCAGAAGACGAACCACCTCTGGGAGTTGATCCACCTCGGCCTTGACCCTTTCAATGGCTTCATTTAGGGTCAACCCAAACCGAAACAGGATGCGATAGGCCCGCTTCAGGGCAACGATGGTGTCCCTGGAGAAATCATGCCGTTTCAATCCTATGACGTTCAGCCCGTGAAGCTTTGCTCGGGGTGAGCCCGAGGCAAGCACATAGGGCGGAATATCCTTGGACACGCCGCTCATGGCACCCACAAAGGCATAATTTCCTATGCGTGCAAATTGATGAACGGCTACAAAGGCACCCAGAGTCGCGCAATCTCCCACCTTAATGTGGCCGCCAAGGCTCGCTGCATTGGCAAAAACCACCTTGCGGCCCGTGAAGCAGTCGTGAGCAATGTGGGTATAAGCCATCAGAAAATTTTCTTCTCCAATTTCGGTCACCCCCCCGCCGAATGCGGTTCCCCGGTGAATGGTCGCAAATTCTCGGATGGTCGTACCACGACCGATCCTTAAGAACACCTTTTCTCCCTGATACTTTAGAGCCTGAGGCACGGCGCCTATGGCCGCATGCTGAAATATCTTACAATCCGACCCAATGGTCGTGTCCTGGTCAATGGTTACATGGGAACCAATGATGGTGCCGGCGTGTATTTGAACGTCACGGGCTATCACAGCATACGGTCCGATCTCAACATCAGAATCTATCTCTGCCCTGGAATCAACAACAGCCGTTGGATGTATCACGCCTTTTCTCCTGTCATAGCCATAATCTCAGCCTCTGCTACCAGCGCCCCATCCACGGAGGCCTTTCCAGACATCTTGAAAACGTTCCCGCGTGTTTTTGTAGAGATCATTTCAAGAATAAGTTGGTCCCCCGGAATCACGGGTTTTCTGAAACGGGCCTTATCAATACCCATAAAATAGACCACTTCTTTATCCTGGTCTTCCCCACGAGAAGCATAGGCCAGGATGCCTCCCGCTTGGGCCATGGCTTCAACAATCAGGACGCCTGGCATCACCGGCGCTCCTGGGAAGTGTCCCTGGAAAAAAGGCTCATTCATGGTCACATTCTTGAGGCCGACGATACGTTCATGGGGTATCATTTCCATAATTCGATCAACCAAAATAAAGGGGTACCGATGAGGCAAAAACGCCATGATCTTTCGAATGTCATAGACTATTTCCACGCTTCATTCCTCTCAAACAACCTTCTATGCCTGCTCCAGCCTCTCAATGCGCTTCTCCAACTCGTTTAGCTTCTTTTTCATATCAGGAAGCTTTGTAATGATATTGGAGGTTTTCAACCACAGTCGATGGGGCATGCCCGGACTGCCAGAAATAACCTGGCCGTCTGGGATAGACTTTGCAACGCCTGACTGGGCTCCAACGGTCACACGGTTTCCAATAGCAACATGGCCGGCAATCCCTGCCTGACCGGCCAGGATGGCGTGGTTTCCAATGGTCACGCTGCCGGATATGCCGACTTGGGCAACAAGGACCGTATCCTCGCCCACGATCACATTGTGAGCAATGTGAACCAGGTTGTCGGTCTTCACACCCCGCTTGATCCAGGTCTGCCCAAAGGTGGCTCGGTCTATGGTGTTACAAGCACCGATCTCTACATCATCATCGATCTGAACGATACCGACTTGGGGAATTTTGTAGTACTGATTGCCATCCGACGCAAAGCCAAAGCCATCGCTGCCGATCACAGAACCCGCATGGATCAAAACCCTGCTTCCGATTCGGCAGCGTTCCAGAACAGATACGTTGGGATGCACAGTGACATCATCTCCCATCTCAACGCCGTTACCAACCACAACGCCGGGGTACAAGGTCACACGGTCACCCAAGGTCACGTCGTCGCCAATAAACACACCCGGACATACGGAGATGGCTTTGCCGCACCTGAAGCTGTTGCCCACCCAGGCCTGTTGGCTGATACCAGCCATGGGCTGGAAAATGCCATGGAATAAGCTGGACACCTTTGCCAAGGCCAAATAAGGATTTTTGACCCGCACAAGGATCTTTTTGGACTCGGAGACCTCAAACGGGACCATCACCGCACCAGCACCGGTCTCATCAATGCGTTGTTTATAGCCGGCAGACGTGGCAAAGGTAATGTCATCGGGGCCCGCGTCATCAAATCCAGCAACACCCCGAACGACGAAATCCAAATCTCCGACGACCTCACCCCCAACAAGCTCGGCAATCTTGTGTATAGGCAGTTCCATGGGGCCTTGTTTGTCCTTCGTCATCTGCAGATGGATCCCTCATGTACCCTGGGGCATACCCCTATGGTTTCTTCTTCGATCCTGACTTTGCCCCCTTGTCCTTGACGCGTTTTGCGTCCAAGGCATTGAAGGCTTCTATGACCTTGTCCGTTATGTCAATGGCATTGGGGGCATAGACTACACCCCCCACCCGGCGCTCGAGAATCAACAGGTAGCCCCCTTCCTTTCCTATCTCTTCAACGATTCCGAAAACATCTTCCTTGATCTTACCGGAAAGTTTAAGGTTTAGCTCCTTTAAGGTGTCCAGGTACCGTTGCCTGAGAGATTGAAAATCATTGGCCTTGATCCGCAGCTCCCGCTCCTTTTCCTCACGGGCCTCTTTACTCATGACGAGGGCTTTCTGCTCCAGGTTCTTCTTCAGCTCTTGCACCTCGCCCTCTTTCTTTTTCAGAGTTTCTTCCATCTGCTTCCCTTGACTCTTGATCTCAACGGCAGACCGTTTGCCGGGGTTGGACGTGTCGATCACTCGCTGGAAATCGATAATGCCTATCTTCGCCACCTCCGCCCCGTAAACAACGCCGCTTAAACCAAACAGACAAAGGGTAAGGGTCAAAAACATACGATGCATCTTCATGAAAAAACCTCCTTTTTTTGTCATGTCTCACGGACAACTGACTCAAAACGCTGATCCCATGGTAAACTCCCAGCCCCCTTCACCTTTCTGACCCTGTTC
>JASFPF010000144.1:0-4977 GCA_050116135.1 Deltaproteobacteria bacterium
CAATGCTGTCGCCCCCGGAGGATATAGTGTAGGCCCCATTTTTTTCAGCCTTCATGATCGCCTTGAGAATCGAGCGTTCCGGCCCTTCAAAGCCGGACTCTTCACACTTTCCAACGGGCCCTTTTTTATATATGGTTTTCGCTTTCGATAGGTACGACACAAAGCGCTTGGCGGTCTTTTCCCCAATGCTCCAAACGTGGAACTGATCCTTTTTCGGGTGGTCGTGAATCTCATTAGCCGTCAGACTGAGTACATTTGAATTGTGCTTTACCAGGAAGTCCACGGGTGGAATCAGTTTTTTTCTCCCCTCGGGTAGTCTGTAAAGCTCTTCGAAAAATCTGACCAGGGCCTTACTCACGTTTTTTTCGAGAAAGCTCTGAGTGGCTATGCCGAAGTTGTACGACTCACCCGGTCGGATATCCTTGCTGAGGAACGCGATGATCCCGGGGGTTCCCCCCAGCAAGACGTGTGGCACCTTCTCAGAAAGGATGGAGTTCTTAATGAGGCCCATGTAGTCTCCCACTTTCAAACCGCCGAAAATGGGCACAAAGGGATATTCGATGGTATGAAGGACTTGTTTGTTTTCCATCATTTCAGTTTCCGTCTGTCGTCCTACCAGGTTCAAAACGTTTGTAAACCCGATCATGGAGCTGTGCTTGCGGTGAGACGTGTTAAAGGCGTCGTTGACATAGAAATCGATCAACTGCTCTAAGATGGAGACAAACCGTGAGCCCTCGTTCATTTCGTGAGGCCTAAGCCCTGGCTTGTCACGAATGAAGACCTCATCGACCAGAAAACGGACATTGTTTAGAACCAGAATTTCGCCATCCTTTAGCGAACGGACCTTGTTGGTGATAACTTTTCTCTGCGTCAGGTTCCCCAGATATTTGACCGTCTTCGGCGGCGAAGAGGGGTTTAAAAATCTTCTGATCACGCGGGCATGTTGGTCGAGTTCCATGAAATTGCGTTTGCCAGCCCGCCCCTGGTGGCCGATGATGACCACCCGTGCTCCATAACCAGAGAGTTCTTCCAAAGTGGGGATAGCGCGACGAATTCTCTCGACACCAGAGATGCGCCCCTTGCCGTCAACGGGCACGTCGATTCCAGCCCGGACCAGGACTGTCTTGCCACCAAAGGCCTTTGTGCCGAAGCGCTGCTTGTATTGGGTGTTATACTCAAAGGCCGTTATGTCTCTTAGACCGTGATTCCACATGATGCGATAGATGATGTCATCAATGGTCAAGAAGTTAATGTGGGCATTGACATTGTCAAAATCGGAGGCACTTCTGCTTGACTGAAGATTTGGGTTTGGATTGTGGTGGTGCCGCACGATATCTTCAATGGCCATGAAGGGACCTCCTTTCGATGGACCCTAAGCTGTCTGGATTCACAAAAGAGCCTCCACTTTGGACAGGGAGGGCGAATACCCCTATTATCTACTCCTAGTACAGTCGAGACATGAAATCAACCTTGGAGGGCCTGTTATTGACTGCGGGGAGCACAATATTGTTCGCCCTTTGAGGAACCGTCAGGAAACATCTTTTTTTAAATGTCATCCATGATGGCAACTTGATTGCTAATGGGACGGTCTTTCAACTGAGACAGGAGGCAGGAGGGAAAGGAATCAAGCAGGAAGCAGTGTTTTTGAAGCTGAGAGAAGATTTCTAGTCCTCTCGGCCTTGAAACAATGAGGCGCATTCAGCGGCCGGATCGTCTTTTTTTTCTTCCAAAAAAATACGGATACTGTCCAGGATTCCGTTGATAAAGGCGGAAGACTGCTCTGTTCCAAACCGTTTTCCGATGTCTATGGCTTCATTGATGGAAACCTTTGGCGGAATATCGTCGCAGTAAAGCAGCTCGTAGACAGCCACCCTCATGAGGTTGCGGTCTACACCAGACATGCGCGTGATTTTCCAGTTATCTGAAAAGCGCTCAATCAAAGGATCAAGTTCATCCTGGCATGCCTTAACACCATCTACCAGTCGGAGAAAGAAAGGCTTGGCATCCTTGGACACTTCGAAGTGTTTGCAGAACAACTCAACGGCTTCCTTTGAGTCGTCGCCGTTCATCTCCATTTGAAAAAGAGCCTGCATGGCAAGCTCTCTTGAGCGCCGCCGATTGCCCATTGGTCATTGCCTTCTTGATCCGTTAGTCATGGAATTTGTGCTTTTTATAAGAGAAAACAAAAAGACAACCACGAAAGCACGAAGACACGAAATCTTTTCTGGGAATCCTTTTTTCGTGCTTTTGTGTGCCTTCGTGGTTTCGTGATAATTTTGCTTTTTTGGTGCTGGCTTGTCCAGGTCAGGTTTTGTCAACAGCGTCCACGAGGTGGGCCATCTCCATGGCGGCCACGGCTGCGGCCCAGCCCTTGTTTCCCGACTTTGAACCGGCTCGTTCTATCGCCTGCTCCAAGGAATCCGTGGTGATGACCCCGAAGATAACCGGCACACCAGAGTCCAGCGAGACTGAAGCGATGCCTTTGGAAACTTCTGCGCTGACATACTCAAAATGGGGGGTGGAACCCCGGATCACAGCTCCAAGGCAGATAATGGCATGATATTTATCCCTTTGAGCCATTTTTTTTGCCATAAGAGGAATTTCAAAGGAACCAGGTACCTTGACGATGTCGATGTCTTCATCCCTTGTCCCATGGCGGGCAAGGGCGTCAAGGGCCCCGCTGAGCAGTCGATCGCTGATAAAATCATTAAACCGACCGACGATCACACCAAATTTTTTCCCCTCACCGGATATTTTTCCTTCGTACACAGTTGCCATGGTGGTTCCCCCCTCAGCGTTTGACATCGAGTTTCAAAAGGTGCCCCATCTTTGCTTTCTTGCAGCTCAGGTACTTTTTGTTGTAAGCATTGGGATCCATCTCAATGGGCACCTGTTCCACCACTGTGAGGCCATAACCTTCAAGCCCAACGATTTTCTTAGGGTTGTTTGTCATTAAACGCATCTTGCGAATACCAAGAGTCACAAGTATTTGAGCACCGATGCCGTAATTTCTCAGGTCCGGCTGGAATCCAAGGAGTTGATTGGCTTCCACCGTATCATAGCCCTCATCCTGCAGGGCATAGGCCTTCATCTTATTAAGCAGGCCAATACCCCTCCCCTCTTGGCGGATATATAGAAGAACGCCTGCCCCCTCGGCCTCAATCATCTTCATGGCCGCGTCAAGCTGTTCTCCGCAGTCACACCGCATGGAACCAAATACATCCCCGGTGAGACATTCGGAGTGGACACGCACCAGGACTGGCTTTTCAGGATCGATTTCGCCTTTGATGAGGGCGATATGCAGTAAGTCGTCCACATCATTTTCGTAGACGATGGCTTTGAACTTCCCGGCAATACATGTCGGAATAACTGTGGTGGCCGCAGGGCGAACAAAACACTCGGTTCGGAGTCGATATTCAATAAGATCTGCAATGGTGCAAATTCCGATATCGTGCTCTTTGGAGAATATTTCCAAGTCGGGTCTTCTGGCCATGGTGCCGTCTTCATTCATGATTTCACAGATGACGCCTGCCGGGGCCAGGCCTGCAAGCCTTGCCAAGTCTACGGATCCTTCCGTTTGCCCGCTTCGAACAATGACTCCGCCCTTTCGGGCTCGGAGGGGAAATATGTGGCCCGGGCGAACCAGATCGTGTGGCTTGGCGTCTCTTGCCACGGCAGTCAAAATGGTTGTCGCCCTATCTGCTGCAGAAATGCCCGTGGTCACACCACATCTCGCTTCGATAGAAACCGTAAATGCCGTCTCGAAGCGAGACCGGTTGTCCTTCACCATGACAGGGAGTTCCAAGGTATCCGCCTTTTCCTGGGTCAATGACAGACAGATCAACCCTCGGCCGAATCTGGCCATAAAATTAATGGCCTCCGGTGTAACCTTTTCAGCCGCCATGGTCAGATCTCCTTCATTTTCACGGTCCTCGTCATCGACCAGAATGACCATTTTGCCCTGCTTCATGTCTTCGATTGCTTGCTCTATCGATATGCGTGCCATTCCAAACTCCTCGCTAAGGGGCCTTCAAAATAATGCTTCTATGACATGAATCCTGCCTTGGTAAGCACCCTTTGATCAATCGCTTCCCTGTTTTGAGGCTCCTCAGCCTCCTTCGCAGGGTGCTGAATGAAACGTTCTATGTATTTTCCCACCATATCAGCCTCAACGTTGACTAGGTCCCCCACATTCTTAAGGCCCATGGTGGTTATACTGACAGTATGGGGTATAATACTCACCTCAAAAGACCTTGGATTGCAGGCATTCACCGTTAAGCTAACACCGTCAACAGCAACGGAGCCCTTCTGGACAATGTAACGGGCAATGTCTTCTGAAACGCCAAAGGTAAAGATAACCGCATTGCCCACCGGTCGTCTCGCCTTTACGGTTCCTATGCCATCTACATGCCCGGTGACAAGGTGGCCACTGAGGCGATCTCCAAGACACAAGGCACGTTCCAAGTTTACCCTGTCGCTCACCTTGGTCTGGCCCAAAGTACTTTTGGAAAGCGTTTCAGGGGCGACGTCGACCTGAAAGGTGTTGTCTTTAGCCTCCACGGCTGTAAGGCAGACCCCACTAACAGAAATACTGTCACCCACTCGGACCTTTTCCAGTGAGAACGGGCTTTGGATATCCATCCGCACCCCACCACGCGTGCGGATGACCGTTTTAACCGTACCAAGACCCTCTACAATGCCTGTAAACACGATTTATGGGGTGTCCTTTCGTATATATAGCTCAAAATGTCCCCCGGTGTCGCCAGTCGTAACGTGCCCTAATGGTTTTTTAAATACCCTTGGATCATCACATCGTCTTCAAAACGATGAACCGAGATATCTTTAAGTCTCATGCTTTGCTCCATCCGCTCTACGCCAGGGCCAGCGCAGACGGCAACCCCATCGTCGCCCCCGCAGATCTTGGGGGCATAGAACATATGGACCTTATCAACAATGCCAGCCCTGAGGGCGGAACCA
>JASFPF010000145.1:0-4971 GCA_050116135.1 Deltaproteobacteria bacterium
CTGGACGCTGTGTGTGGCATCGAATACCACAGGCCAGCCCAGATCGTGAAGGATCGCCAGACCGCGGAAGTCAACCACCAGATTGTTATAACCAAAAGACGTCCCTCGTTCGGTGACTATAATCTGCCGATTCCCCGTAGACAACACCTTTTCTACCACATGCTCAAGATCCCATGGGGCCAAGAACTGCCCCTTCTTAATATTGACCGGCCTTCCTGTTTCAGAGACGGCTACGACAAAATCCGTTTGGCGACACAAGAAAGCGGGAATCTGGAGCACATCGAGGACTTGGGCCGCCGGGGCAATCTCGCTGAATCGATGGACGTCAGAAAGCACCCGGATGCCAAGCTTATCTTTGATGGTGGAAATGATGTCCAATCCTTTGGAAAGGCCCGGACCTCGGTAGGAACTCAATGAGGTTCTGTTGGCCTTGTCATAGGAGGTCTTAAATATGAACGGAATCTGAAGTTCATCCGTAAGATCTTTAAGAAAGGCCGCTGCTGCCATGGTCGATTCAAGGCTCTCGATGACACATGGGCCGGCGATCAACACCAGCTCATTTTTCCCGCCGATGCTGATTCCCCTTACGTTAACAACATGTTGCATGCGACATCCGTGCCAACAAGACCCGCCTATGAGGACCAGGCAAGCTAAGTTTAACAAACATATATATTTTTAACGTACACCCGCTAAAATGTCAAGGATCAGCCCGGTACAAGGGGGGGCGCATAAATCGACCTTGATTGTTCACACGCAAGTTGTTATGGTCCGTCGCAAATTTTCTCTAATCATCCTAACCCGGACAAACCGGAACCAAGAAAAGGATGACCACGAGAACACGAAGGGACACGAGAGCAGGAAAAAGCGTGGTTCTCTTAACCATTTTCTGCTGGATAAAACACGGATTTCGCAACTGACAGGCTCATTATATGCCAGACAAGTCTAGAATCTCAAAGCTCGGTTGGTTATTAGTCGGCGTCGCTTTGTGTTCTCTTTTAACGGCATCCATATGGTTGGCTATCAAGAGACTGGAAGGTGAAGCACCAGAATTCCGCTGGGACCGACCCGCTCATGCCATCGGTCAATCTTACACCCTCCAAGGACTCGCCTCTGATCACAGAAGCGGTCTCAAAAGGCTATGGATCGCCATCATTCAACAAGGGAAGGAAATCGTTGTCTTTGATCAAACCTTTCCTTCTGAGGGATTCTTCTTGGGGGGCGCCGTTCGAAAGCAACCGGTCTCGATCCATATCCAGGCCCAGGACCTCGGTTTAAAAGATGGAGAAGCCCTCCTTAGGGTCGCCCTTTGGGACCATTCTTACCGAGGATGGGGGTCTGGCAACAGATTTTATGAGGAACAAAAGCTGGCCATTGACACCAAGCCGCCCAGCATTGAAATGATCACCCGCAACCACAATCTCAATCAGGGTGGTGCAGGGGTCGCCATTTATCGCGTCTCTGAGCCGGTTGCCAAAAGCGGCGTGCAGGTGGACGAGCGGTTCTTCTCGGGCTCAAGTGGGATCTTCCCCGATGAAAGCGTGTTTGTGGGCTTTTTTGCCCTCCCTCACAATAAAGGAACGGAAGCACAGCTCTTTGTGACCGCCACAGACAGGGCGGGTAATACGTCGCGGTCAGGGTTTGTCCATCACATCAATCCAAAAACCTTCAAGCAGGATACCATCCATATTTCAGACGCCTTCCTTGAAAAGAAGATGCCTGAATTTGAGGGTTCTTTGGGCGTGGGGCACCCCCCTGCCTCCCTGCTTGAAACGTTCTTGGCAGTCAACACAAATCTGCGACAGGCCAATCACGAAACCATTAAAGAGGTCTGCCGGGGCAGTGATACTGCGCGACACTGGCAGGGAGCATTTCTGAGGCTTCCAAGCTCGGCCCGAAAGGCCGGATTTGCCGAACGTCGAACCTACCAGTACCAGGGGCAAGCCATAGATCATCAAGTGCATCTCGGAATAGATCTTGCCTCCACCGCCCATTCGCCTGTGCCCGCGGCCAATCGTGGACGGGTCGCCTTTGCTCAGGAACTGGGTATTTATGGTAAGACGATTATCATAGATCACGGTTTGGGCCTTTTTAGCTTGTATGGGCATCTGAGCCGCATCGGGGTGACGAAAGACCAGATGGTCTCAAAGGGGGACATCATCGGTTCCACCGGCAGCACGGGCCTGGCCGGCGGGGACCATCTCCATTTTTCCATCCTCATTCATGAGACCTTTGTGAATCCCGTGGAATGGTGGGATGCAGCCTGGATCAAACATAATATTGGAGACAAGTTTGCCGATGCCCCAGGACCGATCAAAGGATAAGGGGTGGGTAACGTTACCCTGGAGATAGGCTTCGCGACGTATCACGTGTGATGAACTACCCCGCCGCAAGCAACGGGGTATCAAGAATTCAGAAGACAGAATTCAGGAGACAGAATAGACCCCCTGACCGATCACGCGGGGTCCACACCAACCTTTTTCTACTGCATTCTGACTCCTGGCTCCTGGATTCTTTAACAAGCATGATAGAGCTCGATGGCTAATGCATCACTAGTCGCGGCAAGCCGCGGGGAATTGGACCCAAAAGAGATTAAAGAGAGGAACAAGGCCATGAAGCGCCATAAGGTCCAAAAAACCGTCCAGGAAATCAACCAGAGAATCAGAGACGGCAAGGTCGTTGTGGTAACGGCGGAACAAGTTGTTGATATTGTAAAAGAAAAAGGCGCTGTTGAGGCAGCTCGCCATGTGGATGTGGTCACCACAGGGACCTTTTCACCCATGTGTTCGTCGGGGGCATTCATCAATTTCGGCCATTCAGAGCCTGGCATCAAAGCCGCCAGGCTCTGGCTTAACAATGTGCCGGCATATGCCGGTCTGGCCGCAGTGGATGGCTATATCGGTGCCACGGAGCCCTGCGAAGAGGATCCCCTGAATAAGGTCCACCCCGGAGAATTTAAGTACGGAGGGGGCCATGTGATTCAGGATCTTGTGGCTGGCAAGACCGTCCACCTGAAGGCCACGGCCTATGGAACGGATTGTTATCCTAACCGGGGAATAGAAAAGGATATCACCCTCAAGAAGCTTCCCCAGGCAACGCTTTGTAATCCCAGAAATGCGTATCAAAACTATAACTGTGCCATTAATTTCAGCGACAAGACGATTTACACGTATATGGGCACCCTTAAACCAAATGCCGGCAATGCAAACTACTGTTGTGCAGGACAGTTGAGTCCCCTCATGAATGACCCTTATTATAGGACGATTGGCATAGGCACAAGAATCTTCCTTGGTGGAGGTCAGGGGTTTGTCGTTTCCCACGGTACCCAGCACAAAGCCAAGGTCAAGAGAACCAAAAAGGGTATCCCTCTAACCCCGGCAGGCACGCTGTGGGTGATGGGAGACCTGAAAAGGATGAGTCCCAAGTGGCTCGTGGGGGTAAGCATCCAGGGGTACGGATGCTCATTGGCTGTGGGTCTGGGCGTACCGATTCCAATTTTGAATGAAGAAATGGTGCAATTTACGGCTGTTTCAGACGATGAGATCTTTACCCAGATTGTGGACTACGGACACGACTATCCAAACGGCATATCAAAGCACTACGGCACGGTCAGCTATGGTGAACTCAAGAGCGGTACGATCCGTGTCAATGGCAGGGACGTGCCCACCGTTCCCCTGTCCAGCGTGGTGCGGGCCAGAGAGATTGCAGAGACCTTGAAGAAATGGATACAGAAGGGAAAGTTCACCCTAGGGGAACCGCAGGAATTGCTTCCCTCAGTCTAAGATAGAAAGGAAGACCCATCGCTTTGAATGAAGACCCCTCCTCTGAAGGGCCTATTCAGCCAAAAAAGAGTATCTTTCGCGAATACGCCGAAGCGATACTGGTTGCCGTTGTCCTGGCCCTTTTCATTCGGACTTTTGTCGTGCAGGCCTTCAAGATTCCTTCGGGCTCCATGAAACCGACTCTCTTGGTGGGAGATCATATCCTCGTCAACAAATTCATATATGGGGTCAAGCTCCCTATGGTCAACACCACCCTCATTCCGGTCACAGACCCCAAGCGGGGGGATGTTGTGGTCTTTAAATTCCCTGAAGATCCCAAGAAGGACTTCATAAAGCGGGTCATCGGGGTATCTGGCGACATCGTGGAGGTTCGTGACAAAAAGGTGTACCTGAATCACAAACCCATGGTGGACACCCACGGCACCTATCTAGACCCTAACATTATTCCAGGTCGTGCTAGACCGCGCGATAACTTCGGGCCGGTCACCGTGCCCGAGGGCGCCCTCTTTGTCATGGGGGACAACCGTGACCATAGCTATGACAGCCGATTTTGGGGATTTGTCGATCTCTCGATGGTTAAAGGCAAGGCATTCATCATCTACTGGTCATGGAATAGAGAAAACTCAGGCATTAGATGGCGGCGTTTGGGGGATCTGCTCCACTGAATTGAGGGCCAACGTTTTCGTCCTTGACGGGCTTTGAGTCTCGGTGCTATAGGATCGCCACTTTCACCCTAATTGAGCGTAATTAGGGTTTCACCGCCCGGCAGGTTTGTGTCATTATGGTCATACACGCGATGACAGCTCAAATGGGTAAGGGCCTCTTTACCAGTCAAGGTAAGGAGGTTTTTTTTTGGAGCATTCATGGGATTCGATAAGAAAGATCTCCTGGACATGGAAAGCCTTTCCGTGGAAGAGATTGAACTCATCCTTGACACCGCGGAATCCCTAAAAGAGATTTCCACCCGTGTCATTAAGAAAGTACCCACCCTGCGGGGCAAGACCGTTGTCCATTTTTTCTACGAACCGAGTACAAGGACCCGAACGTCTTTTGAGATCGCCGCAAAAAGGCTCAGTGCCGACACGGTGAGTCTTTCGGGCTCTGCAAGTAGCATGGTCAAGGGTGAAACCCTCATGGATACGGCCAAGAATCTTGAGGCCATGAATCCGGATGCCATCGTCTTGCGCCACAA
>JASFPF010000146.1:0-4883 GCA_050116135.1 Deltaproteobacteria bacterium
TCTACAGTAATTTTACATTGAAGGAGAAAATAAAACAAATCGAAAATATCCATGACATGTCATGCAATACTATAGGTAAAATCTATGGATTGCAGGATGGCCCCGAAGCGCATCCTTTTTAGGACCGGGGCAGACCACGGCCATTCACGCCTAAGGAGTGATGCGAAAAGGATGCCAAGATCAGGCGTGGTTAAGGCTTTGCAATGCACAGGAAGATGTAGGGAAAAGGGCTCATCTGGATGGAAACGAGACTTGCCGGTAGAAATGTTTGGTGCCTGTTTTACAACCTATCGTCCGAGGCCTCTAAGGACTCGTCCACTCATGGAGCAATTTGGCCCCCACTCGAAGCTTCCCTTTCTCATGGGGACCAAGGACTTCCCCGACGATCGCCGCTAATTCAACCCCCTGGTCCTTCAGCTCTCCTAGGCAGGCATCGGCCTGGTCCGGTGCCACGGAGAGAATCAGCCCACCTGAAGTCTGGGGATCAAAAATGAGGTCCAGGAGAACCGTTTCGATCCCAGGATCGATCTCCACCCTATGCTCGCAGAAATGCTTGGTGGCATAGCTTCCAGCAGGTATCAGGCCCATCAATGCATACTCCCTGGCTTCAGGGATGATGGGGATCATATCAGCATGCACGCTGATTTCCACACCACTGCCTCTGGCCATTTCCAAGAGGTGCCCCCCCAGGCCAAAGCCGGTGACGTCCGTGCAGGCGTGGGTCTCGTATTTCAACATAATTTGTGAAGCCCTATGGTTGAGGGTCGAGGTCACGTCAATCAGGGTCTGCAACGCCTTTTGACTGGCGAGCTTTCCTTTAACGGCCGTAGCGATGATGCCCGTACCCAAGGGCTTTGTGAGTATGAGCTTGTCGCCGACCTTGGCGTCTTTATTGGTGAGGATTCTTTCAGGGTGCACGATGCCGGTCACTGAGAGGCCATACTTCAGCTCCTGATCATCCACGCTGTGTCCTCCTGCAAGCACAGCGCCCGCCTCGTGAATCTTTTCCAGCCCCCCCCGGAGGATATCTTTCAGGATGGCTTTGGGCATGTCTGTAATTGGAAAACAGACGATGTTCATGGCTGTTAGCGGCGTACCACCCATGGCATAGACATCGCTTAAGGCATTGGCTGCTGCAATGCGGCCGAAGTGATAGGGGTCGTTGACAATAGGCGTGAAAAAATCGAGGGTCTGCACCAGGGCCGTGTCGTCGTTCAACTTATAGACGCCAGCGTCATCCGAGGTTTCTGTGCCTACAAGGAGATTGGGGTGCCTAATCACTGGCAGGTCCCGCATCACCTCCTCCAGGTCCCCTGGACTCAGTTTGGCTGCTCAGCCGGATGCCCTCACCTTCTCGGTCAAGTTCACAGGCTCATCAAGAGGACTCAATTCATCAGGCATACTTCTTGGCAACGTGCGTTCCATGGTCGTCCTTTGCCATCTCTTCCAGGACCGACTCCAGGGCCTTTGGGATTTTCTTGACCATGTCAACCACCTGTGTTGCCGGGGTTGGATTGGCAAGGGCACCCGCCAGGCGATTCACCTTGGCCGCCATGGTCGCTGCCTGTGCCACTGGGTATCCTGCATATGTGAGTGCCGACACAATCCCCGTCAGGGTGTCTCCTGTGCCGCCAATGGGCTCAAGGGTAGCCACGTTAGGCGTGTCAACAGTGGCCAAGATTTTCTCCTTGGTACATATATAGTCTTTCGACCCCTTTATCAATAGCGTCTTGGCAGCATTTTCCCCCTCAAAGGCCCTCTTGCTCAGCTCAGGAACGTTCTCCTCCTGGTGAAGAATGAAGCCCCTGGTGTAAAACGGGTGAGGGGCCATCTCATCGGCCAAGAAGGCCAATTCTCCCATGTCTGGCGTGAAAAGATCGTAGCATGAAGCAAATCCACTCATCTTGGCCGCATACATGTATCCCGCATCGGCGATGAGCAGCGGGAGCTCGCCCCTTTCTTCCAGGGCCAACAAGACCCGGTTATGCCAGTCAACGTCGGGCTGAAGGTAGTGGAACGTGATCAGGCGAACATCCATCGCTGGAAGCCAGTCCTTCAGATAGGCATAAAGCTTTCTGCTTCCATCTCCCAGCCCCTCATCTCCAACCAGAAAGCATAAGGGCATAGAGAGGCCCAGCGTCTTACACGCCATGCATGTCGCGGCAATCAGGGCAGGCGTCCCGCGGTTGACAGCTGTTTGATGCCCGTCCAAGGACAAGTAGTCACCCGTTAGTGCAACGCTTTCGGAGACTAACGGGAAATTCTTATCGGGCACGGTACCAACTAGAGCGAGCATTGGCGCTTTATCTCCTCGTAAGCCAGCTGCAAAGCATACCCGCAAAGGGTATGACCCACATCCCTCGGCGCGGGTGCTTGTCGAAAGTTTTTCCCCACCAGGATGGCCCCCAGGTAAGGGACATCCGGACAACCGCCTCCGGAGATATTCACAATCTGCAAGGACTGCTTGTCTATGGTAAGCTTCATGTTGGCCGCTCGGACCATGAGATATTGCCCATAATCGGTGGTCTTAAAAAGATCCACGGGTTTGAGGAGGGGGTCATCCACAGGCACCACCTCCAGGGGCGTAAGCCTATTCTCTTCCAACAGCCTCAATATATTTAACTGTTCAACCAGGGGAAACTCAATGACCAGATCGCAGCCGGTCCGGAGCTCCGGCGGCGGACCCATGACTCGAACCTTCCACCCCTGTCCCTTGATCAGAGATTCCGCCTTGATGACCTCGCTGGTATTCTCAAAGGCAAGAAACCCGCGATCCGGGCTCTTACCCTTTCTTGGGGGCGCGGCCCCTTTTTCACGTTTAAACAGCTTAAAGGCCATGAGAACTTAGCTCCCTTGCGCCCCGCCCTTCGCCCGGCCAAGCTTACAGGCAAGTGAACGAAGACACATAAAAAGTGAAACGCAGCATTGGCGAGAAGGCTGCCTATACTTTCTTGATCAGGATTTTATATCCTGTATCCAATTCGCTAACGCCCGCTACCTCCCAACCCTGACTCTCGGCCGCTCGGCTCACGTTTTCTTTGGAGGTATCCGTATCCACCAGGATTTCGATTTCCCCGTTGTTAAGGTCCTTGATTTTATTCAAGGTCATCAGCACAGGCTGTGGGCAAGACAAGCCGCTTGCATCAACGATTTCAGCCATCGTAACCTCCTTCCTTCTTACGCCTTTTGTCTCATGGTCAGTCCAATAAACGAGCAAACCAGAAGGCCAATAATGACTGCAGCAATCCCGTGGGGGCCAACCCCTTTTGGAGAACTGGCCAGCCCGAAATTGTGGGCGAAGGCCGCGCCCACAATCATGCCAAGGACAAAGATGGCGGCATCACCATCTCCTTCCCCGGCCATGAATAACTGGCGGCCCGGGCATCCACCGGCCAGGCAAAAGGCCAGCCCAGCCAAGACCATCCCACCAAAGTTCCAAAGATGCATGGTGTGGGCGACCGGTTGCTTTGCAAAGCCTGGATGAAACTGTCCCAGAATCAGGTTAGTGACAAACGCAACCACCATCAGCGCCAGAAGGCCATAAAAAAGATAGGGGATACGAAACAAAATCAGGTCGCGGAAGGCCCCCATGGTGCAGAATCGGCTCCGTTGTGCCAAGAAACCGATCGCCAGACCTATGATCAAAGACACTGCGATAGAGGCATGCATGGCCCCGGGTCCCTTCATGCTGTAAAACAGGATCCCGCTTTGTGGCTCGCCTTTGATCTGGGGAAAGCTCAGGAGAAGCACCAAAAAGCCGAGCATGATCAGGGGCATCAACCATCCTACTGATGTGTACGTCTTATTGCTCCGTCCCAGGTTATAACCGCCCTTCAGGAAAAAGGTGCCGATCCATATGCCGACAACAAGTCCGAGGAGACCGAGGATGGCGTTCCCGTCACCGGCGGTCAGGCGGAGCATGGCACGCCAGGGGCACCCCAAGAACACCAGGGCACCAATCATGGCAAAGACCCCCAGCACAAATCGCACAATAGGGGCAGAACCCGCACGGGGCCTGAACTCCCTGAAGGCATAAGCTGCAATTAGTGCACCGAGGACAAAACCAATGATCTCAGGGCGCATGTACTGGACCACGGCTGCCCTATGGATACCGATCGCGCCAGCGATGTCCCGTTCAAAGCAGGCCACGCACACCCCCATATTTCCTGGGTTACCAAGTTTTTGTAACAGGGGAGCAAACACGCCGATGAACGCCCCAACAGACACGATCCCCCACCGCGTGCCAAGAAAGTTTTTGACTTGCCCCATCCGCTCTCTCCTTTCCTTCTGCCATCGAATAGGCTATGTTTATGGGCACATACTTACAAGAGACACCAAGTCAAGGCGACAAGGCCAGAATGAAATGCCTATGTTTTTTCAAGTCTTACCTGCTGTCTGATTGCCTTTCCAAAGCCGAACATATTACTTTTTTAGATTACTCCAAGAATTTGTAGGCGTCCAATACGTAATATCGATACAAACTTGTCCATTACATAGAAAAAATCTATATATGGCCTTTATAGAGCACAGAATCGCCCCTTACACGGATGGATGTTGTCCAGTAAAAGTTGAGGGAAAGCGCCTTGTGAATGCCAATGAAGCCAGAAATGACTATTCCCAAAGGCCTCTTGCTCATGGACATGCCTTGTCGTCTGACATGGGCTTGCCAGTGGGAAACTTCATAGTTATTGTTAAGAAACGATCATCTCCAAGGGAGTGGGTAGGATTATAAGGATTGAAGGGGTCAGGGGGTCGAGTAAAACGCTTAAGCATGATAGGGAATCAAAGGTTTGGCAAAGATTCTATGAGCTATGTTTATAAAGAAAAGCGATCGAGCCCTTGAATCCTAGAACACTGTGCATCAACAAATCGTGGGAAAAAGC
>JASFPF010000147.1:0-4866 GCA_050116135.1 Deltaproteobacteria bacterium
AAGGTATCGCCATCAAGCCATTTTCCGGGCTCCGTGAGCATTTCCGGGACGTCAGCTTCGTTTCGCTGAATCATAAAAACTCGGGCTAAGGCCCTCAAACAGTTTATGATTCTTAACGCTTCACTCAGCTAACCTCTTATTCCGAAAATGCTCAATGTCACGCGGAAAAGGCTTTCGGCTATATAGGGACTTGTGAAATTAACTTCTGGGACACGACGCCAGGACAGGAGGTTGAGACATGAAAAAGGTATTGATTGTCTACGACAGTAGAACCGGCAACACGAAACAGATGGCGGAGTTTATCGCTGAAGGCATTCGGATGGGTGGACCTGAAGCTGAACTCGAAAAGATTACTGCAATCAAGAACGAAAAGGCGTTACAGGGATATGATGCCTATGTGTTCGGTTGTCCGACGTACCACAGGGACATGACCAATGGGATGAAGACCTTCCTTTTTCTGGTTCAGAAAGCAGAATTGAAAGACAAGGTGGGCGGGGCGTTCGGGTCCTACACCCACAGCGGCGATGCCCCTAAACTGATTTTTGATACCATGGAATACGTGTTCAAGATGGATATGGTTGATTTAGGCTCTTTTAATCTGAAAGAAGATATTTTGGCAACTGGAGAGGGGATGCGAGCTTGTCAGGATTACGGAAAAGCCATTGCTCAAAAAGTCCCCGAATGATTGCTGGTCGGGAAGATGGTGAGGGCGCCATGAGCCGTGGCATCGCTGTCCCTGAACAGCAACCTTCGAATCACTTCAGCATGCTTATGGGCAGCGCCTTGGTTCTTCATGACAGCTCGCCGGGCCTTGGCGCCATGTCTCTTCAAGGCATCTGGATGGCGGAGAAACCAAATCGCCTGTTTAGCTAAATGCGTAGGGCTCGAAACGGGGACACCTCCTCCTGCCTTTTCTAGCAGTGCCTTGGCATCCAGAAAATTCTCCATAGAAGGGCCGTAGAAAACGACTTTGCCCCAAACGGCAGCCTCAAGAGGATTCTGCCCGCCCAGGGGAACAAGACTTGCCCCACAAAACACGATAGTTGCCACACTGTACAAATTGAACAACGCTCCATAGGTGTCAAGGATGACCACAGGGGCGATACGCTTCACCCCGGGCTGAAAAAGGTCACGCCAACGCTGATACCTAAAGCCGCGCCTCTCAACCAGGGATGCGATGGCGGGTGTGCGCCCAACATGTCTGGGGGCAATGATAAGAATGGTGTCGGAAAAGGCTCTCAGGATTCGTTTATAGGCCTCCAAAACGCTGGCCTCCTCACCTTCCCGTGTGCTGCCTGCAATAAAGACCCGCTGACCATTTTCAAGATTCAAGGTCCGTCGCATTTCTAGTGCCACAGCAGGATCCGCAAGGCTCACTAGGAGGTCATATTTGGCGTTGCCATTCGCCTCGATTCTGCCAGGATCTGCTCCCATGGCCCTGATCCGATCCGCATCGTCTATGAGAATCATGCTGAAGGCGTCAACATTTCCCAAGACCTCGCGAAAAAAGGGGCGGAATTTGAGATAGCCCTTTATAGATTTTGCAGAAATCCGTCCATTGATCAGAGCGGTCTTGATCCCCCTACGGCGGGCTTCGGCAAGCCATGCGGGCCAAATTTCAGTTTCCAAGAAAACAAGTATGTCTGGACAGATACGGGAAAGGGCTGTGCGAACTGAACCAACAAAATCGACCGGCGCATAAACCACGGGAACATCGTCTCCGAAGGTCTGTCTGGCTAGTGAGCGGCCGTGTTCGGTGGTTGTTGAAAGAATGACCGAACAGCCCGGGATGATTCGCCTGAGCGCTTCAATGATGGGCGCTGCCACCTTGACCTCTCCCAGGGAGACCGCGTGAATCCATATGCGGGGCGAGCCTGAAAGCTTCTTGGAAAGGTGGGCCGGCACATATCCTAAGCGTTCTGCTAGGTTGTCTCCATAGCGCCCGCTGAGGCGGGTATAAATGAAGAAAGGGGGCAGACAGGACATGAACAGGCTCCCAGTGAGAAGGGTGTAGGCTCCTTGAAGAAGGCGCTTCATGGTCTTATCTGGACGAAACGGCTCCTGTCTATCTTCAAAAGATAGAGATCTTTTTCTACGTCGCCCGTTTCATCAAAGGAGGTCAAACCCGTCACGCCAGGAAAACCTTGAAGTCCCACGATGGCCTCTTTCAATGTCCGCCTAGACCTGACGCCAGGCTTGTTTGCTGCTTCAAAGAGAATCCAGGCGGCATCGTAGGCCTGAGCTTCCAGGAAGCCCGGGAGACTTCCGAAAACTTCTTCGTAACTGTTGACAAAATCCTGCACCCTTGGTGACGGACTGTTCACAAAGAAACCGTCTGGCACAATAGCGCCTTGGACATAGCCTCGAGCCATGTGGATGAGTTCATCCGAATGCCACAAATTGGTTCCTAACAGGAGGACACCTGCCACGTCATGAAACAACAACTGAGGTGCGATGAGTCCCACCTTGTCAAAACTATCCGGGATGAAGATCGCTTGAAAATCAATGATAGGCTCCAGTTCTTCTTTCTCTTCCAACCATTCCTCCTGGCCTTCTTCCTCTGGTGTCGCTTGGGCGTCTGGGGGCAGTTCATCTTGGTCGGAGAATGTATCATCCTTAGTTTCAGGGGTGCCTTGCGTGTCCAGCCAGCCGCTTTTTTCCTGTTCAGATGCTAGGAACCGGTCCCAAACCCCTTCGTCCTCTATCTCTTCTTCTGGGGGTTCTTCGGGCCTCGGGTGATAAAGTCCGACGAGTTTCCTGATAGCATCGCTGAAGTCCGTTTGTTCTGTTCCATACGATTCAATCCCCACCACCTCAGCGCCATGGCTTATCAATTCGTCCCAAAAGCGGTTCATAAAAGAAACGCCGTATCGTTCCTCAGGGTACAAGATGGCAAACTTCTCGAATCCCAAGTCTTCCACAGCATAATTGACCACCGCCTTCACCTGTAAGGACAGGGTCAGAAAATTTCGAAATACGTAGTCCCCCGTCACGGTGATGTTGGGCTTTTGGGTAAGCGTCATGATGGGAACCTTGAGGGCCTGGGCCTTGATAGCAGCCGACTCTGATGTGATCATGGGGCCGATGATGCCAACCACACCATGGCCAAGGACCAGCGTCTCAACAGCCATGGCCGTTTCACTGGGGTCTCCTTGTGAATCCTGGATAAGCAATTGAATCGGGTTTACATCGCGCTGGGCGTTGAACCGCTGAAGGGCAAGCTCAATGCCTGTAAGGGCGCGGTTTCCAAAGGTTCCGTAGGGCCCCGTCAGGGGAAGGATGCACCCGATCAACCAAGGATCGACCCGTGTTCTCGACTCTAATTCCTTCATGAGGGCCATGGCGGTTTCCATTTCCTCGTGTTGAGGAAACAAACTGACCATGTCCGAAAGGACCTTCAGGGCCATATCAACAAGGTCTTCTGACGCGTATTCTCTTGCCAATTGAAGACGCAGATAGCCCCCGAGGAGGCCATCTCCATAGATCTCAAGAAGGGCTTTCAATTCTGGTTCCTTGAGGTAGGTGATCAGCTCCTTCACCTTGCTCAGCGTCTCCGCACGCTCTTCGCCAGAGGCAAGTTGATAAGCATTCATAAAACTTTCGATGCCGTCCTTGAATTGGTTGCTTGCACTGTGTGCGTACCCCATAAGGTTGTGTATTCGGAAGGCTTGATGCGGGGTCTTTGCAGATCTTAAGGCGGACTCTGCGTAACCCACCGCTGAGTCGTAGTCTCCTTCTTTGTCATACGTAACGATGATATTGAATCTGGCGTCTTCTACAAAGGGACTCTTGGAATGGCGAGAAAGCAGAGACTCAAAGGCCTCTCTGGCTTGTGGGTAGTCTTCGACGGCCATGTAAACCAGACCGGTCTTCATCAGGGCGGTGTCCGCCAGGGGTCCCTTTGGAGACTGTCTGAGATAATCCTTATAGATATCAAGGGCCTCTACATAGGCTTGTTCTTGAAAAAGGCGTTCGGCTTTTTCAAAGCGGTTGAGTGCCCAGGCGCTTTCTGCAGACGGCGGCTCGCCCGGTCTTGGGGAGACACGAGACGGTGCACAGGCCGAAAGAAGATAAAGGCTCAAAATGAGAAAATGGGACCAGGCCATAAATCTGATGAACCTAAGATTGTCCAGTGTGAAGCTCAATGGGTATTCCTCCACAAAACTGCCAGTTGGATCTAGTCTTCTACCAAAACAGGGTTGTTTTGTAAAATCGATAAGTGTATATGAGAGGGATCAGCAACCTCAACCTGCCTCCAGGAGGTGTGCTATGGAAGAAGAAAAGGTTGGAAGGGTAGAGAAGTTTTTTGCCAAGCCGGGGGTCGCGGCCATTGAAGTCACGGCGGGCACCCTGAAAATCGGGGACAAACTCCATTTCAAGGGCCACACCACGGATTTTGAAGAGACTGTCACCAGCATGCAGGTGGAAAACCAGCCCATCGAGGAGGCAAGACCAGGAGATCTTGTGGGCATTCAGGTCAAAGAAAGGGTGCGAGAAAACGATACGGTTTTCAGGGTTGCCTAAGCAGGTCATTGCCTGACGTGGCGGAATGCCCATATGGCAGGAGCCCCTGATCCTTGTAATGTGGCCATTTTGCCCTTGACAGGGGGTTGCCCCCTTGTTATGGAAAACTGTGGTATTTGTGGGTATACACAATGCTTTTGATTCTCAGAGTAAAACGTTCATGCACCTGTTGGCGGTGGCAGGGAAGGTGGTGATCCTGCCCACAGGCGGTCCATTCCAAGAGGGATGAAAAATGAGCCGTGGGCATGGAGCATCTTCCCATGGCTCCTGAGGATGAGAGAAATGCCATGGGTCTTTTCCATGGCTTTTTTTTTGAATTGATTAAGCGAGCGCATTCCCCGT
>JASFPF010000148.1:0-4857 GCA_050116135.1 Deltaproteobacteria bacterium
GGGCGTCTTCTTGGCAGGGACAGCCCAAGGGCCCAAGGACATTGCCGATTCCATGGCCCAGGCAGGCCGCGCCGCCAGGAAGGTGGCACATCATTTACGTACGATCGATGGTTCAAACGAACAAGAAAACTTCTCAGGCTAAGTCCACGGAAGAGACTGCCATGAACAGGAACGTCCTGGTTGTGGGTGGCGGATGGGCGGGGATCAAGGCCGCCTGTGAACTCGCAGATCTGGGCTATAGGGCGATCCTTGTAGACGATAGTACAGGACTCGGGGGAGAAGCTTCATTCGATCATTTTGTCTCCTCCAATGGGGATAAGCTGTCAACGCTCTTGGACAGCATTAATGCTCATCAAGCCGTTGAAATCCTGCTTTCGACCAGGCTTGTCTCTTTGACTGGTGTTCCAGGGGATTTTCGTATTCGACTGCAACAATACGACGAGGTGTTTGAAAGATCAGTCGGCGCTGTGATCGTGGCCCTGGAGGCCGACCCCGTATCCTTGGCCGGGGAATACGGCCTGCAGCGGGCTGCAAACGTTTTGAGTCAGTCCGACATTGAGTCCGTATTAGCTGCTGCCCCGGAGGATAGGAAATTGCTGGGGAACGGCTTCAAGGACATCGTCTTTGTGGTGGGACTTCACGAGGAAGAGAATCCTCTGGTCATGGAGCGAACCATCAGAAGTGCCCTTGAGATCCAGGTTTCTGACGGCTGCCAAGCAACCGTGCTGGTCAACAACGTGAAACTGGCAGAAGACGGCCTTGAAGCCCTCTATAAGCGAAGCCGGGAGACTGGCGTCCTTTATTTCAAGCTGAGGGAGAAGTCTCAAATCACACAAAATGGATCGAACCTTCGAATCAATTTCTTTGACACTGTCCTACACCACAACGTGGAACTCACACCCGATGTCCTGGTCGTTGAAGAGGCCTTTCGCCCACATCCCCAGGCCACACGTCTGGCACAGGTGCTAGGCATTGACACAGATTCTGAAGGGTTCCTGCAGCCAGATAATGTTCACTTTTTGCCTGTCCGTACCAACCGGGAAGGCGTTTACGTGATTGGTTCGGCCCGCCAGCCATGCAATCTCATGCACGGATGGACAGATGTGGAGAATACGGTGCTGGAGATTCGTCAGCTTCTCGGTAAAGGCAAGAAACGGGTGCCCGCGGAGAAGGTGAAGGTACACCGAGGCAAATGCACCCTATGCCTGACCTGCGTCAGGGTCTGCCCTCACAACGCCATCTCCTGGGATAACCGAGCAGTGATTTCCACGGTGGCGTGCCAAGGCTGTGGCATCTGTGCGAGCGAGTGCCCTATGGACGCCATTCAGCTGGTGGATTACAGCGACGATCAAATTGAGGCTCAAATTTCGGCTTCCATGGACAAAGAGGCGGACGGGCCGCGTATCCTTGTTTTTTGCTGCCAGAATTCGGCCTATGAAGCGGCTCAGATGGCACAGGTGTTTCAAATGTCCGCCCCTGATGGGCTTCAGACAATCAAGGTCCCTTGCGCCGGCAAGGTTGATGTGGATTATATTCTCAAGGCCTTTCGGGCTGGCGCCGATGGCGTCCTGGTCTTGGCATGCCACAAGGATAACTGCAAGTCTCAGCAGGGAAACACCTTTGCCGGATGGCGGGTGGAGGATGCGAGAAGGCTGCTGTCTGAGATTGGCCTGGAAGAAGAACGCCTGGACTTCGCAACCATTGCCTCCAACATGCCTGTTGAGTTTGTCAGAATCACGAGGCAAATGGAAGATAAGCTTAGACAACTGGGACCCAGCCGTATAAGAAGACGGGCTGCTGCCTAAACAGCCTGTTTTACCTGCCTTTAAGAAAGATTTGACCTCTCAGGGGGCGCAGGAAAGCTGTGGCCGGCAGATAGGGTTTATGAGGCTTCCGTCTTTTGAAGCTCGGGGTTTAACTCAATGAGGCGTGAGGCAATCTGCTCGCATCTATACGCCTGGCACTCTCGCTCAATCTCCCTCAACTCATCGACAAAGGAAGACGGTACGTTTCCTTCTGCAAGGGCGACCTTCTGGAGGACTTCCATGATCTGTTTGAATCTCACATCCTGAGGGCAGACCACCGTGCAGGTGTTGCACATGGCGCAATACCAAATGGCAGTATTTCCCAAAAGCTCATCTTTGTAACCCAGATTAATCATCCGGATAAATCTTCTCGGGTCAAAGCCTGCAACGGTTTGATGGACTGGACAGGCCGAAGAACAGGTCCCACAGGTATCACAATTGGTAGGGAGTCTCCCCTCCAAATACTGAGCAATTCTGTGTTTGAACTGCTTGTCGATTGCCGTTTCTCCCACGAGAATCTCCTCCTAAACTTTACATTGACGATATTGTATACAAAATCGAAGGAGTCTTGTCAATTTTCTCCGAATCGATCCCTGTCGTGGTTCGGTTATTATTCTGTTGACTGTGAAATGCGCATTTTTTCTCGAACAAAATCTAAAAGCTGATCACGAAAACACGAAAGACTGAAAGCACGAAGAAGAAAAATAGCCAGAATTTTGCACCTTCGTATTTTCGCGCTTTCGTGATAAGTTCCTTCTCTTTGGTTCCGGCTTGTCCATGGTTGGTTAAGAATGCAAAGACCGTCCAATGAATTCTCGAAACATAGGAGCTCAGAAGGTCAGGAAATGGTCTGAACATAGTTTTTCGTCTATTTTCCCGACCCCAACGCCGCCATGACCAAAGCACAGTCTGATGAAAAAAACCATT
Organism: Deltaproteobacteria bacterium; assembly: GCA_050116135.1. Lineage (GTDB taxonomy): Bacteria > Desulfobacterota > Desulfobacteria > Desulfobacterales. The sequence continues at coordinate 2,733 of JASFPF010000148.1, forward strand.
CGTCTGTATTCGAAACCCCTCAGGTATTGACCGTGGCTGCAGGTCATTTTGTTCATGATGTGTTCAGCAGCTTTCTTGCCCCATGGCTTCCCTTGCTGATTGAAAAGCTCGCCCTTTCGCTGGCCCTCGCAGGCTCCTTCACTTTGTTTATTCGCATCCCCTCTCTATTGAATCCAATCATCGGCATGGTGGCCGACCGTATAGACATGCGATACATGGTCATTGCCGCCCCTGCGGTTACCGCGGTGTGTATGAGTCTTATCGGCCTTGCTTCCAGCTATGGGGGCGTGGCCCTGTTGCTCTTTGTGGCCGGCTGCAGCGCTGCAGCCTTCCACGTGCCAGGCCCCGTGATGATCGCCAGGGTGTCCGGGTCCCAGGTGGGAAAAGGGATGAGCTTCTTCATGGCGGCCGGCGAAATGGCTCGCACCGTTGGCCCTCTGGTGGCGGTGGCTGCCGTCTCACTCTGGGGCTTTGAGGGGAGTTACCGGGTGATGACCTTTGGGCTTCTGGCTTCGGCGTTGCTCTTCTGGCAACTTCGGCACGCCACGGTCCACAGGACAAGGAAACATCAGACTTCCTTGCTGAAAACCTGGCAAGCCATGCAACATGTCCTCATTCCTTTATCCTGTCTCGTCGTGGCCCGGGCGTTGATGGTCGCCTCTTTAACCGCGTTTTTACCCACCTACATGGCGGCCCAGGGAAAAAGTCTATGGCTGGGAGGCTCTGCCTTGGCCGCCCTTGAATTTGCAGGGGCCTTAGGCTCGCTAACGTCTGGCACGGTCAGCGACCGTTTGGGCCGTAGGCGTGTGCTCCTGGCGGCCATGACCCTTTCGCCGGTCCTCGTGCTTATTTTTCTTTTAAGCAGTACATGGATGCTTTTTCCGGTTCTGGTTCTCCTCGGATTCACCGTCTTTGCCGCAGCCCCGGTGATGCTGGCTCTTGTTCAGGAACATGCCCATGGCATGCGCGCCACAGCCAACGGCATCTACATGGGAATCAATTTTTTGGTAGTGTCAGGCATCACCGTGCTTGTGGGCTGGGTGGGAGATCTCTTAGGGCTTCGTGCCGCCTTTGCCTGGAGTGCCGTGCTGGCCTTGGCCGGCGTTCCAGTGGTCTATTTTCTTCCCCGGCAAACAAGACGGAAGGGCTAACCCAAACTCGGTCTGGAGAACTGAAGATTGTCTCGGGGCATTTTTCGATTAGGCTTCCTACCTGCCGTAGCAGAGTACGGTGTTTGGGCAAACGGGCTTATATTACGGCCCCCTTTGACAGAGCAATTGGAATGGGTTAGAAGAAAACAGACCAGAGGATTCCTTCATGGCCAGCACTGGCTGCTGGGCGCACCCAGTGTCCCTGGCCTTCTTTTCTAACCGCTGGGTGTCTTCTCCAGAGGCACCGTGGCCCGTTCTAATGACCAGAAGGCCACATCACAGAGGAGATGGGTGGACAAGATGAAAAAGCTGATGGTTGTATTCGTTCTGGCCTTTGGGATCTGTGTTCCGAAGCCCTCCTATGCACAGTCACGAGAGTCAGTTGATGTGTGGCCAAAAATAATGCACTTCCGATTGGAGTTGATAGAAGCTGCAAAGGAGTTACATGGTGTGGAAAACGATTTACGAGGAATGAAAAACACAAATCCGAAGTGGGCCCAACTATCAGCCCTGCTGACGTTAGAACAGGCTTGGTGGGTCTTTAATGCCAGCCAATCTTTATTTCCTTGGTATTGGTGCATGAAAACAGAATGCAATCAAGAGTGGCGTGGTTCGTTAGTGCGCATGTTACAACAAGCTAAGGCAGAGCTGGCGAATACAGTAATGTTGAGACTGCAAGAGACTCACATTGTCATGGAACCCCAGGCAGCTTCAGATAAAGTTTTTAGGGCGAAGACTATCATACATTCAACATTGCCATTGTTTGATATAGCCATCCAGCTGCTTGAACAGCAGCCCGCAAAGGGAGAGCAATGATTATCCGCCTGGTCAATTAAAAAGAAAGGATCAGCTCCCGATTAGTTGTAGTTCATTAAGGCAAAATAAATGGGTTATCTCCAATTGAACAGGCGCTATCCCAGAGGATTCAAGGGGTCAAGGATTCAAGGGTTCAAGTGAAATGCTATAGAATGACA
>JASFPF010000149.1:0-4824 GCA_050116135.1 Deltaproteobacteria bacterium
GGAGCAGACTATGTCACCGTTCATTGTTCCATAGACGAACAAATGGAGGGAAAAGACCCCTTTGAAACCTTGCGCCGCGTTGCCCAAAACGTTTCCCTGCCAGTCGGCGTGGCCGGGGGGATCAACTCGGAAACAGCCCCTCAAGCCCTGGAGGCAGGGGCATCGATCGTCATCGTGGGCGGCGCGATCACCAAATCCGTTGATCCAAAAGAGGCGGCTGGAACGATCAAGGGGGCTATGGAGACCATGGTTGCCGTCCCCACCCAACTTTTCAAAAGAGGATCGGAGGCACAGATTCGGGACATCCTGCGACAGATTTCTTCAGCAAACCTGTCAGACGCTTTGCATCGGGCGGGCGTGATTGAGGGAATACGGCCACTGTTTCAAGGGATAAGGGTGGTGGGCCGGACAGTGACAGTGAGAACCTATCCTGGAGACTGGGCTAAACCGGTCGAGGCTATCGACGTTGCGGAGGAGGGAGACGTGATCGTCGTTGATGCAGGCGGCGTCGGCCCGGCTATATGGGGTGAATTGGCCACACATTCCGCCATACAAAAAGGGCTGGCCGGTGTGGTCATAGACGGTGCCATCAGGGACACTCACGACATCAGACAACTGAAGTTTCCCGCCTTTGCCACATTGGTCATGCCAAATGCAGGTGAACCGAAAGGTTTTGGAGAGATCGGTGTGCCTGTGACCGTGGGGAATCGCAGGGTGGAAACCGGCGACTGGATTCTAGGCGATGATGACGGCATTGTGGTCCTGCCAAAATCAATGGCCGCTGAATATGCCAACCGAGGCATGGACGTGTTGGAGCGAGAGAACCGAATTCGCGAAGAAATCAAGGGAGGAAGCACGCTCAGCAAGGTCACAGAACTCCTCCGCTGGGAAAAGAAATAGGCGTAGCCTCTTATTGTTCCTTTTTGCGTCGGATCTGCCGAGCTTTTTCTCTGGCGGTCCTCACCATCCATAGGGTTACAAAATATCCTGCCAGGCCCACGACAATGCCGCTGAGGGTGCCACCTACGATGAGGCATAAAAGAACCTCGGCGCTTGCATGCCAAAATGTCTCCCATGAAGGGTTTGAAAAGAAAACAGCGTTCAATGGATAGCCGAGCAGCTTTGTTCCTATCATATAATTGAACCCATAAATGAAGGGGGCTGTCACTGGGTTGGTAAGCCATACGGTTGCCGCTGCTGCCACCTTGTTGATCTTGAAAAAGGCGGCAACCGGCACGGCTAGGCAGGTCTGAAATCCCATGGTTGGACTCATGGCTACAAAGAAGCCTACCGCGGCGCCCCAGGCAATCGCTTCAGGGCTGCCATGGAGTCGGATGAAACGATCATAAAGATAGCGAGCGAACCGCCTCATTCGACTGGCCGGCAAATTCGGCCATTCTGGCTGGAACTGAGTCGCATGACCTTGGTCTTGTAAAGGTCCTTTCATCAGGTCTTCCCGTTGGGGCGCAGAGGCTTTCAAGCTCATCGTGTATGAGTCAGGTGGGATCCAATGTTCAGAATGAACTACCCCGCCGCAAGCAGCGAGGTATCAAGAATTCAGGAGACAGAATAGATTCCCCGACCGATCACGCGGGGTCCACACCAACCTTTTTCTACTGCATTCTGACTCCTGGCTCCTGGTTTCTTTAACAAGCATCATAGAGCTCAATGGCTAATGAATCACTAGTCGCGGCAAGCCGCGGGGAATTGGACCCAAAAGAGATTAGAGAGACACCCTTATCCAACTCTTACAAAAAAGACAAGACAAACGAGGGCCCCAGGTCTGAGAATCATGCAAATTGCGGTGAAATGCTACCCCAGGAGCCCAGCCACGTCGAATAGCCCTTAACCTGATGAGAGCACAACCTCGAAAAGCGATAATTATGAGGTTTTTGGGGCACCCATTCGGGCGAAACGAACGGCCCACCTTAGTGGGCAAATCGCAAACTGTTTGAGGCCCTTAGGCCGAGTTTTTGCGATTTAGTCAGCGAGCACGTTGATGGGTCAAAAACCTCATACCAAAGAGCGAGACGAGGTTATGCAAAGGTCTCCTTACACATGCATGCAAAGATATTCGCGACGCTTTTTCTAGCTGTGTTTTCCGTCACCCTGGGGGTAGGCTTGGTGGTTCCATTGCTGCCGGTGTATGCCCACGAACTTGGGGCAACGGGCTTGTATATAGGCTTTATCTTTGGAGCCTTCTCCCTCACAAGGACGGCCTTCCTCCCCTTTTTCGGCCGTCTGTCAGACCTCAAGGGAAGAAAGCCATTCATTACCACAGGGCTTCTGGCCTATTCTTTGGTCTCCATAGGCTTTACGTTATCAAAAAGCGTCAACCTCTTTATTTTGATCCGTTTTTTCCAGGGAATTGCATCGGCTATGATCTTGCCGGTGGCCCAGGCCTATATTGGGGAAATCACACCCAAGCACAAAGAGGGTTTTACCATGGGTGTGTTCAACATCTCCCTTTACGCGGGCCTGAGTCTTGGACCGGTTGTCGGCGGCGTGGCCAACGACGCCTTTGGCATTCAGACCTCCTTTCTGAGTATGGGCGTGGTATCGCTGTCAGGCTTTTTCCTGTGCCTTGTTTTACTGCCTCCCAGGAAGGAGGAGAGGCCTCTTGTACCCACCAGGTCCCCGGTTCGTTACCGCACCCTGATGAGAAATCGATATCTCGGCGCCCTTTTTTTCTTCCGCTTCGCCTTCACCACGTCCATCGGGATGGTCTGGGCCTTCCTTCCCCTTCTCGCGGGTCTTGATTTCAACCTGTCGAGTTCGGCTGTTGGGATCCTGGTCATGCTGGGAGTGCTCACCACCGGACTCTTGCAGACGCCCATGGGGCTTTTAGCGGATCGCTTCGACAAAAGGTTCCTAATCGTCTTGGGCGGGACTCTGGCTGCCGGCGCTGTGTTTTCCTTTGTTTACACTGAAGGATTTTGGGGGCTCTTTGTGGCGAATGTCTTGTTTGGTGTCGGAGGAGGCATTGCCATACCGGCTGTCCTGGCCATGACGGTTATTATAGGACGCCTCACAGGGTCCATGGGCTCTATCATGGGCATGTTGACCATGGGCCACAGCATGGGCATGTTGACGGGCCCTATTGTGGCAGGCTTCATGATGGACACCTTTGACCTGTCGCTGGCTTTTGTGGGTGGCGCGGTTGTTATGGGGGTAGGGGTTGTCGTGGCCCTAATATTCACATCTGGTTTCCAAAGGTGGGCCGAGGCAAAGCAGGGCGTGATTGACAACAAGGCAACGCTCGTTTAGACTTGATGTGGGTAAATCCCTATATCAACCTCTTCTATCGATGAGAGGGCACAGCCATGGCATCTCAGAAAAGCGAAACCGTGACCATTGGTTCATTAGAGATTATGCTGGCCCAGCCCGCCGAGTTGCCTTTGAAATGGGTAGGACAGAAGGAACTCATTAAGCAGGTGCTGGCCGCATGGATGGTCATTGACGAAAAAGATGTGCCTTTTAACCCCCGTCTTGTTGGAAAACCGGGCGTTGGCAAGACCACCCTCGGCTACGCTGCGGCCAAGCAGCTCAATCGGCAGGTGTATCTGTTTCAGGCCACCATGGACACTCGGCCTGAGGATTTGATCATTACCCCTGTGATGGGGGGTGATGGTCACGTCAAATATGCTGCCAGCTCTTTGGTCACGGCCATGATTAGGGGTGGGGTGTGTATCTTGGATGAAGGAAACCGCATGAGCGAGAAATCGTGGGCATCTTTGGCTCCACTCCTTGACGATCGGCGATATACAGAGTCTGTCATCACAGGTTTAACCTTGTCAGCCCATCCTGACTTCAGGTTTGTTGTTACGATAAACGAAGACGCTTCTACCTACGAAATCCCGGAATACATTCACTCCAGACTGCAGCCCCAAATATTTATCGATTTTCCAGACCGGGACGACGAACTTCTCATCCTAAAGGAAAATCTGCCCTTTGCCGACGAAGACATCCTGAACTATATGGTCGATTTACTCCAGCGTGCCCATGGGGCCGATGAGGTCTATTCTGTGCGGGACGGAATCAATATGGCCAGATATGCCCTAAAGATGATGCACGGCACCCGGATGTCAAGAGAAGAAGCCATTCACCATGCCATCCTCAATGTGCTTGGCGATGAGGCCCTCCGCTACGAAGAATAGAGATGCCCAATGAATCCTTAGAACCCTTTGGTCCCATCTTCCCCGTCCCTATCGTCCATTACAGCCTAGAGTTTGCCGATGCCGTGCGGCACCTATTTCACCACGTTAGGCCGGATGCCGTAGCCATAGAACTGCCCCGCTCTATTGAGGACGTGGTCCAGAAGGGCGTGCGCCGGCTGCCTGAGATCTCCGTCGTCCTGTACCAGAATAACAGGGGTGAAACCCTCTATATTCCCATTGAACCCACCGATCCTCTCTCGGAGGCCATCCGGTCTGCTTTGGAGACGGATATCCCGGTCTACTTCGTTGATCTGGATTTGGATGAATATCCCTCATATCGCGATTATGTGCCCGATACCTATGCCGCCCACCGTTTGGGGATCCGGTCTTATTACAGTATCTATGCTCAGCAGATCCCTCCCACATTAAAAAAGGCACCCCCAGATCTTCGGCGAGAGGCCGGCATGGCCTACCACCTGCAGAGGCTCGCGGCCAAACACAAGAAGATTCTCTTTGTTTGTGGCCTGGCACATCTTGAGGGTGTGAGGGCGGGTTTCTTCCGTCCGCAGGCTGAGCCCCTTGAAAGAATCAAGCGGACGGGGGTAAGCCTTTTCAACCTTCACCCTGACGACCTGGCTGAGATCGTCACCGAATATCCCTTTTTGGC
>JASFPF010000150.1:0-4791 GCA_050116135.1 Deltaproteobacteria bacterium
GCCGCGGGGAATTGGACCCAAAAGAGATTAAAGGGTGAAACAGGAAGATCTCAACCGGCTCTACCAAGAGGGAATACTCTCTGCCTTGGACATCCATTTTGCTGGCTTTATGGAGCGCCTTGCTGGTACCCGCGACCCGGAACTATGGCTTGCAGCAGCCATGGTAAGCAGTTACACAAATCAGGGCCACATCTGCCTTGATCTGTTGAGCGTCGACGGAAGTCGGTTGCTGACCGCAGAGGATGGCAAGGGCCCCGTTGTTTTCCCAAGATTGCCGCACTGGTGCAAAAAGCTTAGCGAGACTTCTGTTGTAGGAAAACCAGGCGAATACGCGCCACTCATTCTTGACGACAGATCCAGGCTCTATTTGCACCGTTATTGGGATTACCAGGAAAAACTGGCCGATTTGATCAGGATACGTGTTCATGACGATGAAGAAGATATGGACATGTCACGGATAAAGGAAGGTTTGGAAAGGGTTTTTGGTTCAAGCGTCATGACGCAGGACCCAAGCCAGGGTGAGGACGTAGACTGGCAGCAAGTGGCGGCCTTTACCTCCCTGATAAAGCGATTTTGTGTTGTTTCCGGCGGCCCGGGAACAGGCAAAACCACAACGATTGTCAGAATGCTAGCCTTGATCTTAGAACAAACCAAGGCAAGAGAGCTTCGCATCGCCCTTGCTGCTCCCACGGGCAAAGCTGCCGCCAAACTCCAGGAAGCGATCAAGCGTGGTAAAGAAGAACTGAATTGCTCGGACAAAATCAAGGAGGCGATTCCGGAGGAGGCTACGACTTTGCACCGGCTACTGGGGAGCATCCCAGACTCTCCCTATTTTCGTCATCATGCAAAGAATCTCCTGCCCGTTGATGTTGCTGTCGTGGACGAGGCCTCCATGGTTGACTTGGCCCTGATGTCCAAGCTGACTCAGGCGCTTTCCCCGCAAGCCCGGTTGATCCTTTTGGGAGACAAAGACCAGCTCGCTTCCGTGGAGGCAGGCGCTGTTCTCGGTGATATTTGTGATACGGGGCATGCCCACAGCTTTTCCAGGCCCTTCCGAAGCCACCTCAAAAAGGCCACAGGATTTGAGCTGCCCTCAAGGCCCCATGGGGAAGAGGGTTCCCGAATTCAGGACTGTATCGTCCAACTCCAGAAGAGCTTTCGCTTTGGCAGTCAGAGCGGTATCCGCGCAGTCAGCCAGGCAGTCAACGCAGGGGAGCCTGATCGTGCGATAAAATTACTGATGGACGGCTCATATACAGACATGACATGGAAAGATCTGCCTCGGCCTCATGGGTTGCCACACATGCTCAAGGACATGATAATACAAAGTTTTAGAAATTACTCGGGCGGCGGTGACATCCTAGAGGTTTTTCAGCGGTTCGATGGGTTTCGGATCTTATGTGCCATTAGAGAAGGACCATACGGCGTGATGGCCTTGAACGCTTTGGTGGAGCAAATCCTTAAGAAGGAAAGACTGATAGAAAAAAACACAAGGTGGTATCCTGGCCGTCCTGTCTTGATCACCAGCAACGACTATCACCTGGGCCTATTCAATGGAGATGTGGGCATCGTTCTGCCGGACTCCCAAGCCAATGATGAGCTTCGCGTCTTCTTCCTGGCCGCCGATGGCGCGGTGAGAAAGTTCCATCCCCTGAGATTGCCTGAACACGAAACCGTCCATGCCATGACGGTTCACAAGAGCCAGGGATCCGAGTTCGCTCGGGTGCTCCTTCTCCTGCCTGACAGGGATGTTCCCATATTGACACGGGAACTTATCTACACGGGCATCACGCGCGCCAAAAGGCGTGTTGCAATATGGGGAACCGAGGCGGTCTTTCGCGCCGCCATCTCACGCCGCATTGAGCGGAGTTCTGGCCTGCGCGACGCGCTTTGGGGGTCTTGATAACTGGGTCCTCGGCAGATGCCAGCCCCAAGATTATTCCATCATTTCCCCGTCCTCAGCCCTAGTGATTTTAGTGACCCTGCCATTGAGAAAACGGATGTAATACCTTTCCGCCTTCTTGTCCTCGGGCGTGGGGGCATCCTCGTCCGTTGATATGGATATGCCAACTTTTTTGTATTCCCATACGGTCAGGTTTCCACGATCGACTACCTCCTGAACCTCCTTTCTATAAGGCTCTCCGAGGATTTCCAAGACCTCACCTTGGGACATTCCTAATTCAACGCGATCAAGTTGACGTTTCAATACAATCCCGCCACAGCCCATCAAGAAGAACATGATCAGTACAAGTAGAATACGTTTCATCATTGATCTCGGCATTAAAAATGAGTTTTCTTGTCAATAAAGCATGACATAGGTTTCGTCGTCACTGCGGTGTTGTTCGAATAGTCATGGACCACAGAGGGCCCTCAACATGCGAACAATATGGTGCCCCCCGTAGTAAGGGGGCTACGGGAAAAAGGCGGATCCATAAGGGCAACGCCATTTCTGAGACCATCAGCCGCCGCCCAGGCAACACTAAATACTGCAAGAACTCTGACATGAATGGATATCCCGAGCCAAAGAGCAAGTATTCTCAAGAATGGTAGAGGAGATGGCAAACTCGCCTCCCTTATGTGTCATAGTAAAATCAACACGGATGGGCTTGGCGATTTCAAACAATGGCCTGTCTATCACAAACGTCAAACCGTCCTTATCAAAAACTTCATCACCTTCTTGCGACTCATCCAGAGCCATGGCCAGAGCAGGGGTGCCTCACCCGCCAACGGAGGCCATAATCCTGACAGGAGATACTTCCCTGCCCTTTAGAAATTCTTTGACCATCTCTTTTGCTTTTTCTGAAACTTCAAACATCTTTCCCCCTCATGGTTAAGGCTGACTGTTCTTATCCGAAATCATCATAGACCGCAAGAAATCACCCACAGGGAAAATGGCCCTAAAAAGGGAGTACAAATCCCGGAAAATGAAGAGCGTCAAAAGTAGATACTATGCATCGCTCTCCGGAACAAGGAAAGCCCCTGGCGTCTTGTCTGACACCAGGGGCTGAAAAAAAGGAGGTTTCACACGAAGGAGAAAACCTCACTTCGTGCCTTCAGCGAAGCCCCTGAAACCAGGCAAACCAAATCTTGGCCGGTGGCGACAGGCGCTGGCTTCAAGGGCTTGCGATAAAGGCAAAGTCAGGTTCAAGCCCCACCGTCCTTTAGGTCACAACATCTTGTCAAGGGTGCGAAGCAAGAAGAGGCACCCTCCCGAAAGCAAACCGCAGACAGAAGAGGCAACAAATATGAATACGGTCACATCTACAAAGAAAGTTGCATCCAACGTCACGCCCATATGAAACGCTACGCCCCCCTTCACTGCTAAGTGACTACGCCTTAGGTCATATGAAAGCATCGTGCCAAGCGATGCAATGAGGTAATTTTTCTATAATATCCATATAGTTATCTCGCAAATAGGGGGCAACTATATTTATCACATTGGGTAACTAAGGTTATAAATTGAGAAAAGAGATGCCAGTTTTAGGAATCTGGAAGGATAAGGGGCCTCGCGCGGGGATTCCCCTCTGCACTCAGGAGGGATCTTGATTGCCAGAATCTGTATACGGCAGTAGGTCCGGCGACCTTAAATGAAGTCGACCTGCTGTTTTCCAAAAACACCTTGACAAACATTAGCGCAAAGTGCATTAATCCGTTATGAGCATATACCAAAAACAAAAAGGACAGCGGGCCCAGGAGACCCGATGCCCCTGTGGTGCGCCAATACGTGTATGGGTAAAGCAAACAAGAGCCCAGAGACCGTCATTGATGTGTCTCCTTGTCTACCAAACGAAGCAGCAAGTGCTCAAAGAGAGGGTAGATGGTAGCGCCTAAACGAAAAGACAAGGTGGGTGCCGTGATGGTCGTGGGTGCTGGGGTTGGGGGCATGCAGGCCTCCCTTGACCTGGCTGAGTCTGGCTTTCTAGTCTATCTGGTTGAAACCTCAACCGCTGTTGGCGGGGTTATGGCTCAACTGGACAAGACCTTTCCCACCAACGATTGCGCCATGTGTATCATTGCCCCCAAACTCGTGGAGGTGGGGCGCCATCCAAACATCAAGCTCATGACCTCTACGAGAGTAAAAAAGATTGATGACTTTGAGGGAAACTTTAAGGTGACCGTCCACAAGACGCCACGGTATATAGACCCATCAAAGTGTACGGCCTGTGGAGATTGCGTCTCAGTGTGCCCGGTGGTCCTGCCAAATGAATATGAGCAGGGTTTGTCCACTCGCAGAGCCGTTTATAAGAAATATGTCCAGGCCATCCCCAGTGCCTTTGCCATCCAGAAGGCCGACAAAGCCCCCTGTCGCCTCGAATGCCCGGCTGGGATCAATGTTCAGGGATACGTGCAAATGGTAGGGCAAAGAAAGTATCGGGAAGCCCTGGAAATCATCATGGAAGACCTCCCCTTGCCTGGCGTCATTGGGAGGATCTGTCCTCACCCCTGTCAAAATGTGTGTCGAAGAGGGGACGTTGATGAAGCGGTGGCGATCCGGGATCTGAAACGGCTGGCCGCAGATCGCTTTGATCCCCGGGACATAGAAATAAAATGTCAACCTCAGAGAAAGGAGCGCGTAGCGATTATCGGCTCAGGTCCAGCAGGGCTTTCCGCCGCCTATCACCTCGCCAAAAAGGGGATATTAGCAACTATCTTTGAAGCCCTGCCAGCGCCTGGTGGCATGCTGCGGGTAGGTGTTCCCGAATACCGTCTTCCCCGTGAGGTCCTGGACCGCGAGATTGAAATCATTACCAACCTTGGCGTTGAAATCAGGACCAACACGCCACTTGGATC
>JASFPF010000151.1:0-4755 GCA_050116135.1 Deltaproteobacteria bacterium
CTCCCCGTTGCTTAGAAAAAAATTGGAAGCAAATGACAAGTGCATCATGAAGGAAGTTGGCCCCCGCGGTAAACTCTGGCGTTTGGCAAAACGTCACTGATAAGGACTTGCCTTTGTAGGGCGAAGTCATGTGTGGCTTCACCTTTTCTTGTATCAACATTATGAACATGAAGACATGCACTCAGCCTGGACTTGCCATGCGTACTGTTGATCACCATCTGAACAACAACTCCAAGCATACAAATATCTGCTAACCCATATGGAATTCTGAAGCCTGAATGCTTTACGCACCCAAACGATTTCACATCCAAGAACCGCTAATCAACCGCCTTTCTTACGGGGAGGATAAGGTCCCCTTCCAATTAAAGCCGTTTGACTCGGACCATTTTGGTGCTGCCGGCCAGACCGACCGGATGGCCTGCTGTCATCACGACCAACTCACCTTTGGATACCTGTCCCGTTTCCAGGGCCGACTCGGCCATCTTGTCAATCATGTCATCCGTATCCTTTGGATCATCCACCATTCGCGGCAAACAGCCCCAAACGAGGCCGAGCCTATGAACCGTGCTTCGGTGCGGAGACAGCGCGATAATGGGCTGCCTGGGCCTGAAACGAGCAATATGCTTGGCCGTCTGTCCGGACTGTGTGGGCGCCACGATAGCAGACACCTTGAGGTGGTCGGCCAACACACACGAGACATGGGCTACCGATGGTGAAATCTCATTCTTGGGCGTCAGTTCCAGGTATCGCTCATGGGGGAAGTCACGTTCGGCACTCTCAATAATGCGGGTCATAAACTGGACCGCATGGACAGGATAGTTGCCTACAGCGGTCTCCTCAGAAAGCATAACTGCGTCTGTTCCGTCCAGTACGGCGTTGGCCACGTCTGTGGCCTCCGCCCTGGTGGGCCGCGGCGAATCTACCATGGATCTGAGCATTTGGGTGGCCGTAATGACCGGTTTTCCTATGGCATTGGCCTTCCTGATCAGCATCTTTTGTATCACAGGCACCTCTTCCAGTGGGATCTCCACCCCGAGGTCTCCCCGAGCGACCATAATGCCATCGGCGATTTCCATAATCTCATCAATGTGTCTGACCGCCTCATGCTTTTCGATCTTCGCTATGACCGGGGTATCCCTTTTACGCTCCCGGATGACTTCCTTCACCCTCAGAATGTCTTTTGCCGTCTTCACAAAGGAGAGAGCCACATAATCCACATGCTTGTCCAAACCGAAAAGGAGGTCTTGCCGGTCCTTGTCGGTCAGGGATTTGGCCTTGATGGTCCGGGTGGGCAGGTTGAGACCCTTGTGGGAGGTGAGGAAGCCCCCGCTGACGACCTCGCAGTAGATCTCGTGCTGGTTTGCTCCCTTGACAGTCACCTCAATGGAACCGTCGGCAAGGAGGATCCGGTCTCCTTTTCTCACTTCCTCAGGCAGGCTCGCGTAGGATACGGACACCCTCTCTGAATTGCCCTCTACGGTCTCATTGGTCAGAATAAAGGTTTGCCCCGCTTCAAGCCTGACCCCGGGCTCTGGGACGGTCCCGACTCGGATCTTTGGCCCTGCCAGGTCCTGTAACACAGCAACCGGCTGACTTAGGTCGTCGGAAATGCTTCGAATGATACGAATCTTCTCCTCATGCTCCTCACGGCTTCCGTGAGAAAAGTTCAGCCTGGCCACATTCATGCCATGCTCGACCAACGCCCGGATAATTTCAGGCGATTCGCTCGCCGGTCCGATGGTACATACGATTTTGGTTCTGGCCATGGGCCTAGCCTCCTTGAGCCTCGCGCCTCTTCAGATATTTTTCATCACGGACGCCAGGCATGCGTTTCTATCGCTTTATCACAAAAGATGGTAAAAATGACAGCAGGCTCCTAGGCAACGATCTTGTTTCGTGGATCTTATGGTTTGGTGGTGGAGAATGCAACGAAGAAAACCTGTCGGACGAGACCGCATCGCCTCGCTTCTGTGCCTGTGCATCTTGATATGTGCCTGTCTTCCCGTCTGTGCCGACGAAATCGTGCTTGACGACTACCAAAAAGGCTTGGGTCCAAAATGGATAGAAAAATCATTCAAAGGAAAAACCCATTACCAGGTGGCGCGGGAAGACGGCCAGTTGTGTATCAAGGCCACAAGTCGTTCATCTGCCTCGGCCCTCTACTACAAGATAAAGTACAACCTACAAGATTACCCTATCCTGACATGGCGCTGGAAGGTCGACCGTGTCCTTGCCAGAGGGAGTGCCCTTCATAAAGACGGGGATGACTATGCGGCCCGTGTTTATGTGGTCTTTCCTTCGTTGCTGTTCTGGAAAACCAGAGCACTCAACTACATCTGGGCCAACAAGCTTCCCATTGGCCAGGCGGTGCCCAATCCTTTTGCGGCAAACGCGGTCATGATCGCTGTTCAAAGCGGGCCCGGATTGACCGGGAAGTGGGTGGAGGAAACAAGGAACATCCTCGAGGACTATCGCCGGTATTTTGGAACAGACCCGCCCAACACAGGGGCCATCGCTATCATGACAGACACCGACAACACGGGTGAAGAAGCTGTGGCTTGGTATGGACCCATCCGAATCCTTTCTGCTCCTGACGGGTGATGATCCGAAAGCCTTGCCCCTGCCGCCATGTCTCCTTGGAACAAAATACAGCATTTTCCCAGACAAAATACAGCTTTCACCCCATACACTTTGCCCGATCTTCGGGTTATGCTTTTAAAATTCTAGAAGTCTAACTGTATGATCACTCTCCATGTTGGAAACGAGTCTCCATATGGTACCAGCACAAACTGTGGAGGCCCTTTGAGTCTGTCAAGGCGAACACCGCCATGAAACGGAGGCAAATGACATGAGGATCGGCTTTGTTGGCCTAGGTAAAATGGGCGGCAATATGGTTGAGCGCCTGTTAAAGGGAGACCATGGCATCGTGGCCTTCGACCCTATCAAGGAAGCCCAAGAAGAAGCACAAAATAAAGGGGCCGTGTCTGCCAGTTCGCTCCAGGAGTTAGTCGATAAGCTAGATACACCCCGTGCCATCTGGATCATGGTCCCTTCCGGCACTCCTACTGAAGAGACCATCAATGCCCTATCCTCGCTCTTGTCAGAAGGCGACGTGTTGATCGATGGGGGAAATTCTTTCTACAAGGATTCCATGAGGAGGGCCCAATGGCTCAAAGCAAAGGGCATTGCCTTGCTGGACGCAGGCACCAGTGGTGGCATCTGGGGGCTTAAGGTGGGCTACTGCCTGATGATTGGTGGCGAAGCGTCCGTCTTTAGACAACTGGAGCCTGTATTTAAGACATTGGCCCCGGAAGACGGCTATGCCTATGTGGGAGCCAGTGGCGCCGGGCATTTCGTAAAGATGGTCCATAACGGCATCGAGTACGCCTTGCTTCAAGGCTATGCTGAGGGCTTTGAGATTCTGAACGTAAAGGCAGATTTCAACCTTGACCTCAGACAGATTGCCCATTTGTGGAATCAAGGCAGTGTGATCCGCTCATGGCTCCTTAAACTCGCTGAAGATGCCTTTGCGAAAGATCCGAATCTGGGATCTATACGGGGATATGTTCAGGACTCTGGAGAGGGTCGGTGGACAGTGGCTGAGGCGATCGAAAACGACGTGCCGGCGCCCCTAATTACCCTGTCCCTTTTGGAACGCCTTAGCTCTCGCCAAGAAGAGTCTTTTAGCGCCAAAGTCGTTGCTGCACTCCGGGACGAGTTTGGCGGACACGGCGTCAAGAAGAGATGAACGAAAACGACCAGACCAGCGAAGAACGCCAGACCATCATTGAGATCAATGGCTCACCCATGGAAGGTGGATCATGTGCCATTGAAGCCCCTGCAGACCCGTGCGCTATTGTCATCGCTGGGGCCGCCGGCGACTTGGCTCGCAGAAAACTCATCCTCGCCCTATTCAGGCTCTATGAGCAAGGGGGGTTGCCGGACCCTTTTTTTATTGTTGGCGCAGATCTCAACGATATGACTACAGAGGCGTATCGAAGTTTTATTAAAGGGTCCTTAGAAACCCTGTCAGGAGACCCACCGATGAACAGGGAGTGGGACACCTTTGTATCCCATCTGTATTACCAAAGCATCAACCCGGAGACGGCATCCCCTTACGCTGAACTGGCAAATTTTCTGAAAAAGCAGTTTCGAGATCGTCATATGGTGGAAAACCGGCTGTTGTATTTGGCTGTGCCACCGACCCAGTACATGAAAATTATCGGAGACTTGGGCGACGCAGGTCTGGCAGGACAACGGGACGGCTTTACTGGATGGTCCCGGGTCGTCATAGAAAAGCCTTTCGGCCGCGATTTAGAAAGTGCCCAGGATCTAAACCGTCACATCCATGAGCACTTCGCTGAGGATCAGATCTATCGCATTGATCACTATCTGGCTAAAGAGACCGTGCAGAACATTTTGATGTTCCGCTTTGCCAACGCTATCTTTGAGCCCATCTGGAACCGGAGATATATCGATCACGTGCAAATCACAGCTGCCGAGACGCTAGGGGTGGAACACCGGGCAGTCTATTATGAAAAAGCTGGCGTCCTGAGAGACATGTTTCAAAATCATATGCTTCAACTCCTATCCCTGACGACCATGGAGCCCCCTTCTGTGTTTGAAGCCGATCGGGTGCGGGACGAAAAGCTGAAGGTCTTCCGGTCTCTTCGGCCCTTCGCGGTGAACGAGATCGACCACCACCTGGTTCTGGGGCAGTATACGGCAGGCACGATTGAACGACAGCCCGTGCCT
>JASFPF010000152.1:0-4750 GCA_050116135.1 Deltaproteobacteria bacterium
CTTGGCCAGACCCCGTCCGCACATGGGTCCACCCGCCGCTGTGCCCAAGGACCGTAAGGCGATCTCCGCCATGAACTCCGAAAATGACGGGGTGCTGAGTCCCCGGACCGCTCCGGGCATTCAGTGAACTCGGTTTGACGATGACCGTCTCCCCCCCGGCGGCTGGCGACGGCGGGGCAGGTGGGGCGTAACCGCCATGATGATAATAAGTCTGTGGCGTCTTTGAGACGACAAAGTTGACGGCCTCCTTGATACAGATGCGCAGGGCTTTTTCCGTGGGCGTGTTCTTCCAACCAGACAGCCCGCCAACCAACACCCCGCTACCGCCATATCCGCCGAGAAGCCCACCAAGGTTTACATCCGTGGCTTCGCCTTCAACCGATGTCGCAGCAACGATACGGGAGGTCCGTGCATCAATGAGCCTCAAATCAATGGCCATGTGGGCCTTTTTAAAACCGCCCGTTATGGCGCCGAGGATACCGCCGCCGATGCCGCCTACACCCCCTCGGGCTCCAGAGGCCTGGCCCTCGAACTCCGTCACAGCCCCTACTACCAGGAGTTCTGCCCCCTCTATCTGCCCGATAGGCGCTGCCGTATCACTGCGGATGCGCCCAGACGCGCCAAGATCTTGCTCTTGAAGGACATCACCTAAGGTCTGTCTTTCCAATACAATATATCTGTTCGTATTGAACAAGGCGGTTACCAATTGATCTGCCATGCCGTCACCGATTTGGCCGGTCCACCATCCCTTGCCGGTCTTGTCCGTGAAACGGCTCACGGCGATCCTTGCTTTAGGTCCGTTGTACGACTCAGCCTGGGCTTCAGCGATGGACGGACCGCCCTGGCCCGAGGTGACCGTCGTCTTTGTCCCGGACGTCACGCATCCAAGGCCCCCCAAGACGAAGAACAATGCGATACAACAACCTACCAGCGACCTTGTATGATTCATGTCTCTTCCCTCCTTTTGTCAGAGAATCTTCACGCCAACCCTGGCTGCCAACGTTAGCCTAATTGGTCTCCTCTTCCGACTTCCCTGAGAGAGCCTCCTTGTTCATTAAGAGCTTTCCGAGGTTATGTATAGCTCTCTCATTATGGGCCTCATGGAACGGAACTTGATGGAAATGGGTAAAGGATTCTCTAGGCAATGTCAACCCATATTAAACGCTTCGAGTTTCACGGAGACTGGCTGAGATGGCTTTGGCACTAATTTGCCAGACAGCTTGAAAGGCGTGAAGGGTTGTGATTAGTTGTGCTGTACACTTCCTAGGAGGAGGACATCATGAAAAGTTATCGAAAAGAACTCTGGTTTGAGGTGCCCAGCCGCCGCGCCTTCATCAACATCACGCCACAGGTTGAGGAATGCTTGAGAAAAAGCGGCATCAAAGAAGGCCTTGTGCTCTGCAACGCCATGCACATTACGGCCTCTGTGTTTATCAACGATGATGAATCCGGGCTCCATCATGACTATGATGTGTGGCTGGAAAAACTCGCGCCCCATGAGCCTGTTTCACAGTACCGCCACAACGTGGGAGAGGACAATGCAGATGCCCACATGAAAAGGCAGATCATGGGGAGAGAAGTCGTGGTGGCCGTCACCGATGGAAAACTCGATTTCGGTACCTGGGAACAGATCTTTTACGGTGAGTTTGACGGCAGGCGCAGGAAGAGGGTCCTGGTCAAAATCATCGGTGAACGAAAAAAATAATGTTATTCCATCTCGTCTTCTGAAAAAGAGTGGTCGGGGTTGGTTGAAATCGCTTCCACCATGGCTGAGTACGAAGACTCAGCTGGATACGGGAAGGTCTCCTCGGGCTCAGGTGTGGGCTCTTCCGGCACCGGCGCTTCCGAAACAGAACGAATGTAGTCCTCTGTCTTTTCAAGGATGGCGTGAGATCCGTCTGAGGCATGGGCATGGAATGTCCTCCTCAACAGGCCTGCCAACATCACTTCCTCTGCCAGCTTTTCATAATCTTTGTGACCAATGGCATGCTTATCGTAATCTCCAACCGGCAATCCATAATCCACAGTCTCCCTGAGGCGGATATTGTAACGAATGACTGCCTCAAAAACGCGATTCCCGAATTGTTCCTTAACCTTTTCCAGCACATGCCTGGAGTATCGGGTCCTATAGTCATACATGGTAACCAGGGCGCGGGCTTTTATGTCATGATCACATTTGTTCTTAAGGAGGATCATGATGTCTGTGAGTTCGGCAATACCACGAAGAGAAAAAAGGCTCATATCAATGGGGATGATCGCCTCCTCACAGGCACGAAGCGCATTAAAGCAGAGGTGTCCAATACTTGGGGGGCAGTCTACGATCACATAATCATACGCCTGCTTGATGGGCTCGATGGCCTCCAAGAGTCTGTTCTCCCTGCCATCCATGCCTGCCAACTCTTGCTCGACGGCACTCAGCCTGATGTCTGAGGGAGCAATATCAAAGTTGTCTTTCACAGGCACCACAATATTCTCAATTTCCAGGTGCTCGGTCTGCTTGGGTGTCATGACATGGTACATGCATTTTTTGTGATCGAAATGGATGTCCAGGCCCATGGTAGCGTGTGACTGCGGGTCACAGTCAATGAGTAGAACCTTCTGCCCTTTCAACACCAAACAAGATGAAAGGTTGATGGCTGTTGTCGTCTTTCCGCATCCTCCTTTTTGATTTGCAATCGCAATAGTCCTCATGAGCCCTCCTCTTTTTGGGAATTCTTCAGAAGAAACCACGCCAGTCACACACAAAAGGAGTCGACCGAATAGCAGAGGAACAAGCAGCCGTCAAGAAAAAGATACTATATATGGGATTTTTTTTCTGAGCACCACTACCCATGGCGCAGGGAGCACAGAATACCTATGAATTAGGCATTCCCAAGAGGGTCAAGAAGCAACGCCAATGCCTCTGGATGACCGCCACTCGATGATTGGCACTTTTTCAACTTATTTGGGGGACAAACTTGGGTTTGGGACGGGTAGGTTTACGAATCAGTGAAAAGGCATACTAATCGGGCAGTTATGGAGGGAGACAAAAACTGGTGTGTGCCTACGGATTTTTTGCAGTATCAGAGACTTGTTCAAGCCCGTGAACGAGCTTTGGTGACGGGATATCCAGCAATTTCAAGATGCTACGAACCCGGCCTGTGAGCTCGTTTCGTCTGAAGAAGCGATGGTCGGCTGTAGAAAAATGCGAAATTTGCAGGTGTTCAAGATCATGTTTGAGCCTGCTCCAGGGTTTGTCGCAACGCAGCTCCGCCAAGCGCTCAACAAGGAGGGCCAGCACACAGATCTTCACATGGGCCTCAATGCGCCGCTCAACCCAATGGTGGATAGGCGACATCTTGATCCGGGTCTTCTTCAGGGACCGGAAGCAGCGCTCTATCACCATTAGGCCTTTGTAGCCACAGGCGGCATCTTGCAGGCTGATGGTGTCATCATTGGTCTCGAGCACCCATTTGCCGTCATACTTGGCAGCTTCGCGGATCGCCCCGCGGTCGATGCGAATTTTACCGCTCTTTGTCACAGTCAGGTATCGTTTGTAGCGAAGAGAGGCAAGCAAGTCGATAGCCCATTGGGCTGTGGCCTTGGGCTCGCGGTGGCGGGCAAGTTCCTCTTCGAGGAAGCCGATGATTTTGGCCCGGTGCTTCTTGTGTCGTTCGGCCTCCTTGGGGTTATAGCAGAGGATATAGCGCCTGCGGCGCTCACCGTCACCGATAATGACTTCCTTGGCATGCAAGTTTTCCCGGATTGCATTGTACCTACCGCGCTTTCCAAGCACATCATGCTTGACCTCAGAGATGGATGCCATGCGACTGGCAAGCAGGTACTTGCCGCAGGCTCGGGCAAGCTCCTCACGATTGCTCTGGGAGTTCATGGCCGAGTCGGCAACGAAGATGGCACGGCCCAGATCCCAGCCCCTGAGATCTGATCTGACTTGTTCGACCGTGGTTGCATCGGCGGTGTTGCCAGGGAAGACCCAGCTTTTGACAGGCAGACCTTCTGGGGTTACGGCAAGGGCTACCACCACCTGAGGCGCCCAGCCACCTTCTTTTGCATACCCGAATCGTCGCAGGTGCCCATCGTCATCCTCCTGATCGATGGAGAAGCTGGCAGTGGTGGTGTCGTAGAAAATGAGATCGACCTTGAGGTTAAATAGATTGGCCGTTTGGAAAAAGACATGCTTTTCTATCTCCTCAGCATGGTCGTAGAGCAGGTCCATGGCCTCGTACATCTGCTCGAGCTTCAGGTGCCAGCATGAGGGTAGATAGACAGTGGGAAGCCATCGGTGCCAGAGGCCAAGCTTGGACTCCGGTTCACAGAGCCGATTGGTCACCATTGCCAGCAGGGCTCGTTCATAGGGGGCCTTCAGATTATTCTTCTTGCAGATCGTGCTAAGCATCTGCCCGATGCCGAGCTGTTGCCAGAGTGTCTCGGCAAGCAAGGGGACCCCGTAATCATAGGTGCGGTGAACTTTCAGATCAAGGGGCAGGCCCAGGGCTGAAGACAAGGGCAACTGGGGATCCAGGCGGTCGATGACTTCAACGTTGCATACCCTGGCGATGGAGCGGCAGAGTCGGACCAAGTGTTCACGGTCCAGCTCATCAGCTCTTCCAAACGTATGGATGACCTTTGCAATGGGTTTCTTGGTAACGGGATGGCGTTGGTTATGAGCCAGTTGGTAGTACGCAACGATGGAGCCGTCTTTGTTTTTTCTTTTGCTGGTTCGCAGGTACATGATCACTTACACTTCTAG
>JASFPF010000153.1:0-4737 GCA_050116135.1 Deltaproteobacteria bacterium
GTGGGAAAGCCCCAAGTCGTTTACAAAGAAACCATCGAGAGGACGGGGGAAGGCGCCGCCACCTTTGAAAAAGACGTTGGAGGTGTCAGCCATTTTGCTCAGGTGGTCCTTGAGCTCTCCCCTCGGGATCGGGGCACGGGAAATCTTTTCGCGAACGCCTTGTCCGAGGAGCGATTGCCGGCAGAATTCGCCTCAGCCGCGGAACAAGGCATGATGGAGGCCGTGGAAAGTGGCGTGGTCCTTGGATATCCAGTTGTAGATGTATCTGCAGTCCTTGTCAATGCCACATATAGAGACTCCGACGCAAGCCCTCTTGCCTTCAAGGTGGCCGCATCCATGGCGTGCAAGGAGGCCCTCCAGAAGGCCAGCCCTCAGTTATTGGAACCGATCGTGGCCCTAGATATTCTCGTACCTGAAAACTTTATGGGAGACGTCATCGGGGATGTTAATGCCAGGGGCGGCAAGATCCAGGAACTAAAGTCCAGAGGCGCCATGCGGATCATAGAGGCCATTGTGCCCATGTCCAGGACCTTTGGCTATTCCACTGTTCTTAGGTCCGCCACCCAAGGGCGAGGCTCCTTTACCATGCGCTTTTCCCACTACGATCGGGTTATGAATGCCCCTTCAGCGCCCTGAGCGCCTCTTCGATTTCCTGTTGTCTTACCCGGTCGTTGGCAAACAATTTTAGGGCACGGGTCAGATGAAACCTGGCGTTCTTGAGATCCCCTTCTTCTTGATGATACATCCCGAGATGGTAATGGGCCTCTGCTAGGTTGCCCAGCTTTCCGTAAGTCTCTCCCAGATAGTAGATCCCCGACCCGTAGTCCGGATGGGTTTTGACCAGGCCCTTAAAGGTCGTCAGCGCCCCCTCGAGGTCCCCTGTCTCTATCTGTGATCGCCCCAGGAGTAAACGTCCCTCGGGATCCTCAGGATTTGAGGCGAGGGCTTTTTTCAGCGTCTTTAAGGCCTCGGCATAATGTCCTTCCTGGAAATAGGTCTTGCCAAGGTCGCGGAGAATATCTGTATCCAGGGGCTGCAATTGGACAACCTCCTTGAGGCCTTCCACGGCCTCCTTTTTTCGTCCCTCTCGAGCCAAAAGCAGTGCCTTGCCATACTTTGCAAGCACATCCTCACCATCTTTCCTGAGTCGGGCGTCAAAGGTATGGTGGGCTGCCGTGGTGTCCCCATACAGGGCAATCAATTTGGTTCGCACCTTGTGGAACTCTGGTGAATCGTGGGCATGGCCCCTCCCCTTCCATTCAGGGTGGGCTTGTATCCAGGTGTCAAGATAACCCATCCTTTCCTCAACAGCCGGGTGGGTCTGCACATACGAAGGGATATGTTCAGATCCGAACCATCTTTTTTCCCGGATCTTGTTCAACATCTCAAGGAGCCCCTCACCCCCGTATCCTGCCATGGTCAAATACTTGAGTCCCACCTGATCTGCCTGTCGTTCATCCTCCCGGCTGTACATAAGAGACAGAGACTGACCTGCAGCCATGGAACCCGTGGTAACCGCGCCTGCGAGCTCAGGATTGCCACCCAGAAAGATCCCTGTTAGCATCCCTGCCAGGGTCACCCATCCGATTTTTTTGGACTGCTCTATCCGTTTTGAAATATGGCGGCACATCACATGGGCAATCTCGTGGCCGAGAATTCCCGCCAGCTCTTCTTCGCTCTCCATGGCGGCAAGAAGGCCGCTGTTAATGAACACATGGCCCGCAGGTGCGGCAAAGGCATTGTAAACCTCTTCCTGGACCACGTAAAAATGAAACCGAAAGGGGAGTGACTCATATTGGGAAAGAATACGCCGGCCCACCTGTTTCACATAGTTGACAATGGTTGGGTCTTCAATGAGGGTGAGATTTTTCCGCACATAACGCATGAATTCCCTGCCCAGATCCTCTTCCTCTGCGGTCGTCAAAGAAGCATGACACAGCCGTGGTGCCCCCCCAAGGGGGGGTAGCAACATCATGACAAGAATGCCGACAATGACCGTCTTGATGAAACGCATGGTTGCCCTCTTGGTATTTATCTTCATGGCGTATAAAATAATTCACAAACACACATTTATCAAGTGAAACCGTGTCTTCCCTTTTTCTGCCAACACTGCCTTATGGGTTTCCAAAGAAGGGCATTTATGTTAAAAATCATTTCCATTTGGGATGGTAGACCACATAGACGGCAGCGTCTATATTCACCCAGTGAGGACAAGCTTTTCCTGTGAGCCGTATCATCTGCATTGCCAATCAAAAGGGCGGGGTGGGTAAGACCACCACAGCGGTAAACCTTGCGGCCTCCCTGGCGACTGCTGAGCGCAAGACCCTGCTTGTGGATTGCGATCCCCAGGGCAACGCCACCACCGGCGTGGGGATAGACAAGGGCGAGCTTTCCAAGAATCTTTACCACGGTTTGATCCAAGAAGAGTCTGTAAACAACCTGACCTTGGATACAGAGCTCGCCTTTCTAAAGGTCCTCCCAGCAGGCGCGGACCTGATTGGCGCCGAAGTGGAGCTGTTTGGCACACCCCATCGGGAAACCCTCCTAAAGAACCTCCTTGGACCCCTTGGGGAGGATTATGTTTATATCCTCCTTGATTGCCCTCCGTCCCTGAACCTTCTCACGGTGAACGCCCTGACGGCCGCCCACGCCCTGCTGATTCCACTGCAGTGCGAGTTCTATGCCCTAGAAGGCGTCGGCCAGCTCTTGCAGACATATCAGCGCATCAAGCGGTATCTGAATCCCGGTCTTCGTATAGAAGGGGTGCTTCTGACCATGTTTGACAAGCGCAATAACTTGTCCCATCAGGTTGCCGAAGAAGCAGAAAAATACTTCAAGAAACTTGTTTTTGGGACACGGATTCCAAGGAATGTGAGGCTGGGAGAGGCGCCCAGCTTTGGAAAGCCTATACTCCTTTATGATATTACATCCCAGGGGGCTCAAAGCTATCTGGCCCTGGCCCGAGAAATCATGAATGGTGGGGGGACACGGCATGCCTAAGAAACAGGTGTTGGGTAGAGGACTCGACGCCCTCATCCCTGACATGGAAACGGCGGATTTAGAGCCGGCATCCTTTTTTTACTGCGATATTGATGCCATACGGCCTAATCCATATCAGCCGAGACAGACCTTCACCGAGGAGGTGCTCAGGGGCCTGGCAGAGTCCATCAAAGAAAAAGGGGTCCTCCAACCCCTGGTTGTTCGGGCGGACGCCTCAGGTTATGTACTCGTTGTGGGAGAACGCCGATGGCGATCAGCGCGTATGGCCGGCCTCAAGCAAGTCCCTGTGGTTATTAAGGATGTCTCTGACGCGGAAATGCTTGAGTTGGCCCTGGTTGAAAATATCCAGCGAGAGGACCTGAACCCTTTGGAAAAGGCCGAAGCATACCACCGCCTGATGACAGAATTCGGCTTAACTCAGCAGGAGGTCGCACGACGTGTGGGGCAGGATCGTTCGACGGTGGCCAACTTTTTGAGGCTCCGACATCTGCCTAAAGAGATCCAGGCCGATATCGTGAACCATACCTTAACCATGGGCCATGCCAGGGCCCTCATGGGAGCGGAAACGCCGACCCAACAAAAAGCAGCATGGCGACGCATCGTTTCAAAAAATCTTTCCGTGCGGGCCGCCGAAGCCCTGATCAAGAAACTTAAGCCGAGCAAGGACAAAGGGTTAAAGCGAAAGACGACCTCTTCTGAAGACGTCTATTATCAGAGTATGGCAGAGGATCTGGGCCGCCACCTTGGCACAAAGGTGCGTATCGTTCGCCAAGGGAAACAGGGACGACTTGAAATCGACTTTTACGGCAATGACGACTTAGACCGACTGGTGACCCGCCTAAAAACCTCTTCGTGACCTGCCATGTCCCTCCACATCCTCATTGATGGCTACAACCTGATCCGCCAGTCCAAGGGTTTGGCTGCCATGGAACGTGCCAGCCTCCAAGACGGGCGGGAGGCCCTCCTGGAACGCCTTGCGTCATACAAGCGAATCAAACATCACCCCATCACCGTGGTCTTTGACGGGACACATGCCCACGACCCCTTACAAGGAAGAACCCGCTACAAGGGCATCAATGTTCTCTTTTCCCGTCCCGGAGAATTGGCTGACACGGTGATTAAGCGCCTAGTCACCAGGGAACGGGAGCGGGCCGTGGTGGTGAGTTCCGACAAAGAGATCACCGATTTCGCCGCCCTGAAAGGATCGGCGACCATGGACTCCCTGGCGTTTGAAAACAAGATGGCATGGGCTACCCAGGTTGATCCCACCTCTGGGGATCTTGGTCAGGAAGACCTGCCAGGCTGGAAACCTACCACGAAAAAGAAGGGGCCGTCGCGCCGCCCGCCCAAGCAAAAGCGTAAAAGCCGTTCCAGAACACAGAAGCTTTAAGATACCGGCAGCCCCTGAGACTGCAAATCCCATATCTTCAAAGCCCGTTTTCTAAGATAGAAAATCAGTGTGTGTGATCGTGTGCCTCTGTTTCATGGGCTGGGTGGACATGGTCATGGGGCCCATGATCTCCAGTGTGGTCATGGTCGTGCTCATGCTCGTCCCCAGCATGGGCGTGCTCATGGGCATGTTCATGCTCGTGTTCATGGCCATGGAGATGCTCGTGCTCGTGGGTGTGGACTTCCTCCCCGTGCCGGTGTTCATGGGTGTGTACATGAGCGTGCTCGTGGGAATGACGGTGCTTGTGTTCATGGGTGCCTTTCATATCAAACCCTCCTTTGTCGTTT
>JASFPF010000154.1:0-4723 GCA_050116135.1 Deltaproteobacteria bacterium
ATTTGAAGACCCTGCAGCAAGCTGCAGGGAATCTTCGACCGTAAGGAATAATACTGATTTTATATACGCTCGCTAACCCCGCAGCAAGCTACGGGGAATGCGCTCGCTTAATCAGTTCAAGTAATACATTATGTCTATCGCCCAATAAGCTAATTTTTTTAACTTTTTCTATTTAACTTGACAACTCCCTGCTGCAGGCTCCTTTATTGGGACGTTTAAGGGATGCAGGTCAAAAAGACTAAGTCAAAGACCGCACCCGATTTTGCCCAAATGATCCTTAAGAGCACATGGGTAAACAGGGACCTCGCTCATTGCAGTTGTTCATAAAACTGCCCTGGCTTGAGTTCTTCAAACTCACCCGTGGAAGCGAGATATTTCCGAATATCCAGGCAGAGATGACATTTCGAAACGTAACCCTCCCTTGTCTCTCCATAACCCCTGTCTAAAGCAAAATTCAATAGCCCTCTCATATCTTCATGGACCAAATAGTTCAAAACCGGACGGTCTTCCAGATTGAGCCCCTCTTTTAAGAGCCGATCCAACTCAAACCAACTGCCCAACGAAATTCCGCCGCAGTAGCCGGGCATGAAATTGCCGTAATTGTCAAAATGATTGTGCCAGTTGCGCAGGATACTTGGTTGGCATGAAACGTTGAAGAACCGTTTCGCCGGATAACTGGCGTAAAGGTCTTTCAATTGACATGTGGCACGTCCCATCAAGAAAAGCTCGACCCTGTCGGACAAGGACTCCCCACGGGTCAGCTTCGGATAATCATCCATTGAAAGCCTGCCGGTCATGCCCAGCTGTTTGAACAGGCGATAATACTCCAATTGATAAACGATCACATCTGACCCGAAGACCTTCTGACTGATTCGGATGCATCGGTCCGTCTTTTCAAAGGGCACATATTCAGTATAAAAAGGATTTACCGAGATCAAAATCCCTCTTAAGCCTTTGTGTTTAAGAGCCTCGAGTCGTTTGCGGGTCAAATCGTCGTCTTTGCACCAGAAGCAGTTTGTTTCCACAAACGTCGATGGAATCCTCAACGCTTCGGCCATTTCGACAGCTTTCAGCAAGAGGTCAAAATTCAAGAAAGGCTCCCCGCCGGTGAAATGCAACCCGTGGTTCAAGCTCATATGTTGACGGCCGTATGGACTCGGTCTTATCACTTTTGCCAGCTGCGGCAGAGATTTCTCCAGCTGGCTCACCGTGATCCAATCGCCTGTCCATTTCGGTGAGCACGCATACATACAATGCCGGCACTCAGCAGAGCATTTATAGGACAGGATCAGGCCGCCGGAGATGGGTGCTGGGATGTTCATTGATAGAGTGCCCGGTATGCTTTTCGCTTTTCCTTTTTCCATTTGGGGCAGAACGCGGGTTTTCCATGCATGACCGACTGTAAACAGGCATCACACTTGGGACTGCATTTCACGATCGACCTGTCAAGGCCCTGCCGGGCCTTGCTCGGCCATTCAGGATCCACCCAAAGCATACGTGCCAAACCGATGAGATCCGCCTTTTTCTCGCTCAGGATCGACTCAGCCAGTGCAGGTGTGGATATCCGACCGGCTGTGATCACGGGAACCTTGACACTGTTCTTTATAGGCCCAGCCAAGGAAACCATATAGCCTGGACGGCGTGATTTATTGATGATCTCGGGGAGAAAAAAGGACTCATAGGTCCCACCCATCACCGAAATATAGGCGACCCCCGCTTCCTCCAGGGCCCTTGCCAAAATAACCGACTCCTCAACATGGAGCCCGTCGGGTAGCCACTCCTCTGCCAAGAACCGATACCCTACCGGGAAATCGCCTACCAGATCTTTGACGCGCCTCACCACTTCCAGCGGAAACCGCAGGCGATTCTCTATGGCCCCACCGTAGGCGTCCTGCCTCCTATTGGTCCTGGGAGACACGAACTGGGCAAGGAGATATCCCGTTCCCCCGTGGATTTCGACCAGATCAAACCCGGCTTTCTTCACCCTCAATGCCCCACGTGCGTATTGCCTCTGGATCGTCGTCATCTCTTTTTTGCTAAGCGCACGGGGCGTCCTGCCGAAAGCAGGGACTGCTGAGGGCGCCACAGGCTGCGCCACATGGGCAAAACGCCCGGCATGATTGATTTGAAGGGCCGCCAGGGCGTTTTCTTTTCTTATCACTGCAGCCAGGCTTTCCAGGCCTCCCAGATACCGGTCGTGATCGCAACGAATGGTCCTTGGCGAGCCGCTTCCTCCAGCGGCAATGCTCGCATTCTCCACGACGATCAGGGCTGCCCCACTTTGTGCCATACGTTCATAATGCTTCAACAGCAGAGCAGACATCTTCCCGCCGAGCGCTGCATATCCCAGGTAAAGGGGCGCCATGGTAATACGGTTTTTAAGCTTCAGGCCGTCCAGTTTCAGTGGCCGAAAAAGATTCGGATAAAAGCGCTTCTTCATTTCAACCTCCATTTGCAGGTCCAGTAATCATTGGTGATCAGACCTCTAGAATCCAAACGACTAATTAGTGCCCATCCACGAAGGCCCAAAAAGGAGGTGGGCACTGATGTCAGTTTCCAATTCAGAAATGAGCCATTTTTCGCAAGGTCAAGAAAATCAAGGGATTGCGCGGAGGCGTACCGAGGTACGTCGCACAAGCGATCCCGCAGATTGACGCCGAGATTGCGGAAAAGGGCCATTTATGGATGGAAACTAATTAGAAAGGCTAGGGCTGGATGAAGTTCAAGTTTGAGACCTCCTGTCGCCAGTTCGTTCAATTTCAAAAACTACTGTACCTCCGCCGGTATAATTACATGGATCAAGGCACTGAACATAGGCCTTCTCCCGGTCACGGGACAAGCCCAAGTCCCTTGGGTCTACCCCTCGATAAAGAGCGACATAGTATGGCATGATGGAGGCCAAGGAGTGTATGCACATATTGTCGGTTTCCTTCAGATTCAACCGGTAGCCCTCGTCTAGCACGATCTTGTCACCGACTCGATAGACTGGACAGTTTCCTTTGATTTCTTTTACAGTGATGATCAATCGATTCATAGGTAAAATCCCTCGGGTACCTTCACCTTATATCCTATCTCTACCCAAAACAGCTCGCACAATTTCCGCCTCTATCTCTGGGCTCGGCATCCACCTGTACTCACTATCATAGCGCTTTTTAGCAAAACGATGGGTGGCATCAATGACCTGGCCGGATTGTCCATTCTCACCAACAGGAGGTAAAAGTTCCATGGCAAGTCTCTTTTCCTTTTGCCGCGCAGAGTGATCAATGCGGCCCTGGCTGTCAAATGACATGATGAAATACTGCATTCGCAAAATACTAACGGGTTTTCGATCTGCTAGATCCACGGCCACCTCAGCATACCTAATACGTTTTCCGGCATATTCTGGCAGGGATTCATCAAGGTCGTGATGCATTAAGCGCTCGTATCGCGTCAATGGGAAACGCCTTATGGAATCATCGTCGTTAACCAGGAAGATCCTTAAACTCACACCCATCGCTTTTTACCTTATGAGGCTGAGGTTTGTTCATTTTGGAAACCGGCGGCACTGGCTTCGACCTTCTCTTTTTCCAGCAGTCTACGTCTACGACGTTTTTCTTTCTTTACGATCTTTTCCCTGACAATCTGTTCAATGCTCTTGACCTTGTCTGGTTGCTTCTTCCCAAAACGCTTGAAATAGAGCTCCTCAATAAACACCGGCAGTGGCACCTTCCAAGCCTCTTGGTCGTGGTTTGCTTTTCCGCCTAACTTCGTTGGATTCATGCCGAGTTCTCTAGCCATCTGGATGTGAACATGGGAGAGATGATACTTCTTCCGGGCATTGGTCCAGGATTGAAGTTTTTCAGGGATTTTCGACCTTTTTGACACTGTCACTCCCTGCCGTTTCGTCGAGGAGGTCAACCACGGTCTTGAGCAGCAGGAATATAACGCCCGTACCTTCCTCAGTCAGTGGCACAGGCTCTTCCTCTTCAGGGGCCTCAACAAGTGTTTCGGTCACATACTTCATAACATAGGGCTGTCGCGAGATTTCAGTTTTGGCTATTCTGGTTAAGAACTTCTCATGGGCACCTTCCAGGCGTTCCATAAAACCTTCATTGTATTCATAAGACTCAATGATCTCTTCAGCCGAGATCTTCCGGACTTTGTTCCCAGAGTTTTTTTGGAACATGCGATAAACGACAAAAAACATATAGATGGCGAGCTCCCTCTCTTGCCGTGTCAGATCTTCTGTAAGCTCCATCATGAAAGCAAGGAGATCAGGCTGGCTTTCAGCCACCTTGGACATCTCTTTGTTTGCTCGAGCCGGGGTTAGCCTGGCCGCATCTTTCCAGGTTCTTTCGACCAACTCTTCAGATATTGGTTCCATGCTCTCTCCTGTCATGTTGGGAAGATGATACCCTTTGGTCATTGATCATGGAAGTGCGCTTCTTGCCAATCCCCTCAACTTCAGCCAGCTTTTCGATCTCGTTTTCGATGACATCGAGTGTCTGTTTCTCGAATTTCTTCACAATCCGCTTGGCCATCACAGGACCGATTCCCTTGATGAGCCCAGAGCCTAAGTATTTCTGAATCCCGTAAACAGAAGCTGGAACCGCTGATTTGTAGTGCACGACCTTGAACTGTTCCCCGAACTTGGGATGATTGGCCCATTCGCCCTTCATCTTAAGGATCTCTCCCGGAGAAGGCGCCATCAGGTTCCCCACCACAGTCACGAGGTTACGTTGTC
>JASFPF010000155.1:0-4685 GCA_050116135.1 Deltaproteobacteria bacterium
GGACGAGGCAAGAATCGCTTCAGCAAACACCGCGAAGACCCTTTTAAAGGATTTTGGCTATTCTTTGCGTAATGTGATGATCGATTTGTCCCAACGCCTGATCCAACCCAACTTGACCCTGAACAAGGGTGAAACCGAAGAACGAAGAACCAAGGCCGTTGAGGACGTGAAGGCCGTGTTAACACAAATCAAGAAAGGCGAAATGCTTGTCCGGGAAGGAGAAAAGATCACTCCACTTCACGTGGCTAAGCTGGACGCCCTTGAATCTGCCATGGGAAGGGAAGATTTATTTACTATCAGCATAGGGTTTATGCTCCTTGTCATTGCCTTTCTTGTCACTGACTTCACGACTCATTTCGAGACAGAGGCAAGTCTCATTCTGAAAAACAAGGATCTTCTCTTCTTGTGTGTCATGCTGATCATGCTATTTCTGTTGAGCGAAGTGTCAGCCTTCTTGATACACGGCATCGCAAGGAATATTCCTTATTCCATAGAAGCATCATCAGCCTTTTACGCTATACCTGTCGCATCAGGGGCGATGACCGTGTGCCTGTTAATAGGAATGGAAGTGGCTTTGCCGTTTGCATTAGCCGCGGCGTTCATGACCGCATTTATCTTTGAAAACCGGTTCGAGATGTTCTTGTTTTTTCTATTGAGCGGTATGGTGGGAGCATGCTTAGTGCGGGACTGCACAGAGCGGGGCACCTTGATCAAGGCTGGTCTAAAGGTAGGTCTGGTTAATGTTGTTGTTGTCACAGCCCTGCGTATGTTCACGGGTTCGGCTTTTCAAGCAAGTCTCGTCTGGGACTGGGCCTTTGGCCTCCTTGGAGGGGTGAGTTCCGGGATTTTGACCACAGGGTTTACGCCTGTGGTGGAGATGACCTTCGCCTATACGACGGGCATTAAACTGCTCGAGCTGGCTAATCTGGACAGGCCCATACTCAGAAAACTCATGCTTGAAGCCCCTGGAACCTATCATCATTCAGTGATCGTAGGCAGCATGGGGGAGGCTGCAGCCGCCACCATTGGTGCCAACCCTCTCCTCGCCAAGGTAAGCGGCTATTATCACGACATTGGCAAGATCAAAAAGCCCCTCTATTTTATCGAAAATCAAGAAGCGCGCAAAAACAGACATGATAAATTGGCCCCATCTATGTCAAGCTTGATCCTCACCTCTCATGTTAGAGACGGGGCAGAAATAGCTAGGCGTGACAAGCTCGGAGAAGCGATCGTCGATATCATACAACAACATCACGGGACGAGTCTGATTACCTATTTCTACGAAAAGGCAAAAAAACTCAAGGGAGAAGACGTGGTAAACGTGGAACATTTTAGGTATCCAGGGCCAAAGCCCCAAACGAAAGAGGCAGGTTTGGTGCTCCTGGCGGATTCGGTGGAGGCTGCATCAAGGACGCTGGAGAATCCAACGCCAGCGCGGATTAAGGGCCTGGTGAAAAGGATCATTGACAACGCATTCCTGGACGGGCAGCTAGATGAAAGCGAGCTAACACTAAAGGATCTTACCAAGATTACAGACAGCTTTAACAAGATACTCAATGGCATCTATCATCACCGGATCGACTATCCCAACGGTAACGATGTCGCCAAGATAGATAGGCCAACGAAGAAAATCAATGGAGATTCTGATAGAAGACAGACAAAATCGTCTCAGGATCGACCACGACAAGGTAGAGAACAAGGCGAAAAACATATTAAACGCCTTAGGATGTCCTGACGGGGAATTGTCTATCCTCATTGTCACCGATCAAGAAATGGCGGAACTGAACAGGACGTATCTGAATCGGTCAGGCCCCACCAATGTCATCGCTTTCCCCATGCAGGAGGGCCCCTTCGGCGACATCACTCCGAGGCTCTTGGGCGATGTAGTCATTTCTCTTGATACGGCGGCCCGGGAAGCTCGGCAGGCAGAAATGACGACAGAATCCAGATTTGATCAGCTTTTGGTTCATGGTGTCTTGCATTTATTCGGATTCGACCATGAAAAGACAGCAGAAGGCGCTAAAGCCATGAGAATCAAGGAGGAAGAATTGCTCAAGTTATTGTGAAAAAGATGATGATAGGACCAAGAGGACTCCACAGTATAAGGGGAGGTGTGGCATCATGGCTAGGTTGGCCGTAAATGTCGATCATGTCGCTACGCTGAGGCAGGCACGAAAAATAGATATTCCCGATCCGGTGACAGCGGCAGCCATCGCCGAACTGGCTGGCGTTGATGGCATTGTGGTCCATCTCAGGGAAGATCGACGACATATCCAGGATCGAGATGTGCGAATTCTTCGGGAAACCGTCAAAACCAAGCTGATCTTGGAAATGGCCACCACACCAGAAATGATCGGCATTGCCCTGGAGATTAAACCCGATCTCGTGACATTGGTGCCGGAAAAGCGAGAGGAGTTGACCACCGAAGGCGGCCTTGACCTTCGTCTTCATAGGGATCTTGTTTCTGATGCTGTGAACACCCTGCAAAAAGGGGGAATTCCTGTCAGTATTTTTGTTGATCCCAATTTAGATCAGATCAAGCTTGCCCATCGAATCGACGCTAATATGGTAGAGATTCATACTGGAACTTATTGTGACGCATCCACGCCCAGTCAGCGCGCCGAGGCCTTTGAAAAGATAGTCAACAGCTTAAAACTCTCCCAAAAACTGAAACTCGGGATCAATGCGGGTCATGGTCTTGGATATGAAACAATCAAGGCCTTTAAGGGGTGTTCTGAAATCGACGAGTTTAGCATCGGCCACAGTATCATTGCCCGAGCCGTTATCGTAGGGCTGGAGCAGGCAGTCAGGCAAATGATCGCATTGATCAAAGAGCTATGAAGATCGTTCGATGGTCATTCATGATCGCTGGCCACTGCCTACAGAAGCATTCCTTTGAGCAGTCAAAGCCAAACAGGATTTAACCAACAGCCGGGCCACGATACGCTTGAGAGCTTTATTGTAAGACACGGTTGAAAACCAGAAAACATCGAATTGTCTCCTCATCCGTTGAAGAGACGCTTTGTATTGGAGCGTTGCTAGGCAGGCACATTGCAAACGGGTCGGTTGTGACCCTGGATGGGGCGTTGGGCAGTGGCAAGACTTGTCTCACCCGGGGAATTGCACAGGGACTCAACGTGCCGGAAAGTCTCTACGTCACCAGTCCCAGCTATTCTCTCATCAATGAATATCCGGGGCGGCTCCCCCTTTTTCATGTGGATCTGTACCGTGTGCAGGATGTGGGTGAACTCGAAGAACTTGGGTTAGACGACATTATGGGAGGAGACGGGATAGCTGTGATTGAATGGGCTGACCGGTTGGTTGGACATCTACCCAACGAAAGACTTGCAGTATCGATGTCGATATTGGATGACCGAACTCGGGCGTTGCAATTCACTGGATACGGCCCGCAGGCCGTCGATTTGGTAGAAAAGTGTTTAGAGGCGTTCCCATGGCACTGATTGTTCAAAAATATGGGGGGACTTCGGTTGCAAACCTCGATCAAATCCGAAAGGTTGCTGAGCGGGTTGCCGGCGTCTATAGTGCCGGCAATGGGATTGTGGTGGTCCTCTCAGCGATGGCTGGCGTTACAGACCAACTCATCCAACTAGCGCACGAAATAACTGATCGCCCCAATAGACGGGAACTTGATGTCCTGCTCGCCACCGGTGAACAGACAACTGTGTCGTTATTGTGTATTACCTTAGAGACCATGGGATATCCAGCCAGATCCCTCTTGGGTCACCAGGCAGAGATTGTGACTGATCGGGCCTTTGGACAGGCGCGCATTGTCGGAATAAACGCCCACCGAATCAATGCGCTGCTGGACCAAAGAAGAATTGTTGCGGTTGCAGGTTTTCAGGGTAGGGACACAAAAGGCAATATTACAACACTAGGCCGGGGAGGCTCTGATACCTCAGCAGTCGCTTTGGCGGCCGCTCTAAAAGCCGACGTATGCGAAATTTATACGGATGTGGACGGCGTGTACACAACAGACCCCAATCTTTGCAAGAGGGCACGAAAGCTCGACAGAATCTGCTATGACGAAATGCTTGAGATGGCCAGTCTGGGCGCCAAGGTCCTGCAAATTCGGGCAGTGGAGTTCGCCAAAAAATTTGATGTTCCCGTACACGTCAGATCATCTTTCAAGGAGGAGGAAGGCACCATGGTTGTTGAAGAAGAAACGGACATGGAGCGAGTCGTCGTATCGGGCATCACATATAGCAAAGATGAAGCGCGCATCACCCTCACAAAGGTTCCAGATCAACCAGGCGTGGCTTCCAGGATCTTCACCCCTATCGCAGAGGCTGGCATTGTCGTAGACATGATCATTCAGAACACGCGAAAAGGAGGCCTGACTGATCTTACCTTCACCGTGCCCAAGACTGACTATCCCACGGCCATGGCCATTCAGCAAGATGTGGCCAAAACCATTGGGGCAGAACAAGTACTTGGCGATGAGCATATCGCCAAGGTGTCGGTGATCGGTGTTGGCATGCGAAGCCATTCTGGTGTTGCCGCTAAGATGTTCACAGCTCTTGCAAATGAAACGATCAATATCATCATGATCAGTACATCGGAAATCAAGATCTCATGCGTTATCGAAGAGAAGTACACGGAATTGGCCGTGCGAGTCCTTCATGGCGCCTTTGGGTTGGATGAAGGGTAAGAAAATTGAGCATCTT
>JASFPF010000156.1:0-4668 GCA_050116135.1 Deltaproteobacteria bacterium
GGAAAAACAGATTTCCGAGATCCGGAAGCAATACAAGGATTCGGACATCCATGCCATTACCGCCGCAACGATTTCCAGTAAGGCCGTTACAGACGGGGTCAAAAACATTGCCAAGAAGTTTGCTTACCGAATTGGCAAGCTGGACGGCGTGCTTCAGGAACAAGACATCCACGCTGCTTTCTAGGCATCGGTCATGACCTGTGAAGGCCTCTATCCAAATGGGTGCATTAGGAACCGAGAACATCTAGATTAAGGGATAAGGACATTGTCTACCACCACGAAATCCAATACCCAGCTTTTTATGGATGGTATCCTGAAGGAGAACCCCATCTTTAAACTGGCACTTTCCATGTGCCCGGCGGTGGGGATCAGCACCAGTGTGATGAACGGTATCCTCCTGGGAACAGCCGTTCTCTTCGTGCAGGTCTTTTCCAGCTGTACCATCTCACTGATTCGCAATTACATCCATCCCAAAATCCGGATTCCCACCTACACGCTGACCATTGCCACATGGGTCACAGTCATCGACCTGGTGCTCGCCGCCTATGTGCCGGCGGCTTATAAGGCTATGGGCATGTTTGTGCGGTTGATCGTGGCCTTTGCCATCATTACCATG
Organism: Deltaproteobacteria bacterium; assembly: GCA_050116135.1. GTDB lineage: Bacteria > Desulfobacterota > Desulfobacteria > Desulfobacterales. The sequence goes on from JASFPF010000156.1 coordinate 617, forward strand.
CGTTTGGAGATGTTCGCCTGCAAGGAGCCTCTCGGAAAGGCCTTCTGGGATGCTCTTGGCATGGGGCTCGGCTTCATGTTCGCCATGATCGTTCTTGGTGCCGTGCGGGAGCTCTTGGGATCGGGTATGCTTCTGGGCTATGACGTCCTCGGATTCAAGCCTCTCCTGTTCTTTGTACTCCCCTCTGCAGGATTCTTTGTGGTGGGCCTGATGATGGCTTTCTTCAACTGGATAGAGGTGGCGTACAATCGCAAAAAAGGGGTTAAAGGGCTATGAAAAGACTTCGACAGTATGCGTGGCTGGTAGGATTGCTCCTTGTCTCAGTGCTCCTTGTCGGTTGCGAGACCGGGCATAAATTCGTCAAGAAGACAGCGTTTAAGGATACGGATAAGATGGTCCTTGGTTTTGCCGGTCCTGTTGACGAGAGCTGGGCATCGAATGTGGGAAATTTTTCCGCCTATGAAAAACCAGATCCGGACATCGTATTGACGATTAAGGAAACGATCCTGAGTCCGGATAAGACACAAGTGACGTTGATTTTTGCGGATCCGTTGAATACAGGAGAAGCGCATATTGTCTCTGCGACAAATATCTTGTCCGAAGGTCGGGATCTGGGTGCGGCAGTGTTGACCGTCAAGAAACTTTACATTGGCGTGCTCATGACCATTTTCATTGGCGCTGCCCTGATTAACAATTTTGTGTTCACCAAGTATTTGGGGCTTTGTGTGTTCTTCGGAACCTCTCAGAAGCGAGGAACGGCTGTTGGTATGGGCGTGGTCTTTACCATCGTCATGGTTTTTGCGGCAGTGATGGCTTGGGGACTCTACCAGTTTGTGCTCAAACCGTATCAGTTAACCTTTCTCAACGTCGTGGTTTTCATCGGCTTGGTATCTCTTTCCGTCCAGGGCGTGGATACCATTCTCCGTAAGGTCAATCCCATGCTGTTCAAGGCCTTCGGCGTTTACCTCGTTTTGGTGATCGCCAATTGTATCGCCATCGCCGTTCCCTTGATCCTGGCAGACAATGAATATTCTGGGTGGGAGAGCTTCGCGTTGGCCCTGGGGGCGGGTTTGGGCTTCCTCATTGCACTATTTTTGATGGCCTGTGTCCGGGAAAGGTTGGAGTTGGCCCAGGTGCCGCCTAGCTTTAGAGGGTTACCCATCGCCTTTGTGACGGCCGGACTTTTTGCTTTGGCTTTTTTAGGCTTTTCAGGACTGTCGATTTATTAGAGAATCTTTTCTCCAAAGAACGTCAGCATTAGGAGAAAAAAGAACCATGGATCCAGTATTAGTCAAACTGGCGTTGGCCGGTGTGGCCACCCTTGGATGTATCGGCCTCTTCTTTGGTATCGGACTGGCCATGGCAGCCCAAAAGTTTCATGTTGAACCTGATCCCAAGGTGGAGGAAGTCCTCCACACCTTGGCCGGTGCCCAGTGAGGAGGCTGCGGCTTCCCCGGGTGCGAAGCATACGCAGAAGAGGTTGTCCATAATCCAGAGGTTGCGCCGAATCTTTGTTTTCCTGGTAAGAAACCAGTGGCCGATGCTGTCGCAAAGATCACGGGCAAGGCGAGCGAGGCTATGGAGGACATGGTTGCCGTTGTTCACTGTTCAAGGATCCCGGGAGAAGTGAACAAGAAATACAACTATGTGGGCTATGGCACTTGCTCAGGTGCTGAATTGGCGTTTGCCGGGCCTGTGGCTTGCCAATATGGTTGCGTAGGATTTGGAGAATGCGCCGCTGCCTGTCAGTTCGACGCTATCACCATGGTGAATGACTTTCCGGTCATTGATCCTGAAAAATGTGTGGCTTGCGGGGCTTGCGTGAAGGCCTGTCCAAAAAAGCTCATCCACCTGGTCCCCAAAAGCTCCCGGGTCTATATCCCTTGTAGTACGAAGGATAACGCCAAGGTAACCATGAGGATATGCAAGGCTGGCTGTCTCCACGACAAGGCCTGTATTCGCAAATGTCCGGCCAATGCCATTTCGGAAGTGGACGGCATTGTCACCATCGACCAAAAGCAATGTATCGAATACGGGCCTTCCTGCGAGGAGGTGTGCCTTTCTGCCTGCAAGAAAGTTCATATTCTCCAGCCCTTTAGCGTCACCGAATCATACAAGAGGTTGGCCCAGAAAGCCGCTTGACAAGCAGCGGGGGACTGGGGACATAAGGGATCCAAGCCCTGGGCCCTGTCCTGACTTCGTGCTGAAGAGCCTGGCAAGAGGCCTTGACTGCATCACGTCGATGGTCCCGCACCCATGATCCTTCCCATCAAACAGAATGATCTCTCAGGAATCGGCATGTATTCGTTCCTTCGTTAGTCCTTAGACTGGTCTCCCAGTCCTTCGACGTATCTGTATCGTAGATTGCAGGCATCAATGGCCTTCGAGACGGTTGCCTTCGTGCTCCACCCCTTGCCAGAAGCCAAGGTGGATGGCCCCTCGTATTTTGTTTTCGTCGGACAAGGGAGCTAATGGCAGGGGAGAAAGGATGGAGATGGGCCATATTTCGGATTTAACCTCAATTGACAAACTTGCTTTCAAATAGGCGACAAAATGCCAATTTTTTGACGATTTGCACCATCCTACCGTCTTTGGCTTTTTCCCTGATGCAGGTCATTTATATATTCATTTCATGAAGTTAGAAAAAAGTTATACGGTGCTGAAGGCTTTGGCACGGGGATTGCCGTAAGATATCGGTGATTTATCAAGAAACCTTTGCTGTGAGGAGCACACATCAGTGACCAGTTCCGACAGTTGTTATGAACTAGAAGGAGTCTAATCATGGCGAGCATTGTGACGGCAAAGGAGATCGCTAAATACCTGAGACTTACAGAGTCAACGATCTACAAGTTGGCCTCAACAGGGGAACTCCCGGGTTTTAGGGTCGGCAAGTCATGGCGATTTGATATGGACGAGATACTAAAACGGATCAAAGATGAAAGGGAGAGTAGGGCTGGACAAGGGATAAGGGGAGCGTCTGCTCGAAGAAAGACAAAAAGAGGAATCCAGGATGAGAGCAGAATGCACACATTGCCATAAGGTGTATGATATCCCTGATGAGCGACTGCCTCTAGGGAAAAAGGTCAAATTCCCATGTCCATCCTGTAAGGAGGTTGTTGAGCTTGACCTGCGGGCAAAGCAGGCGGACCCCGTCACCTCTTCCCCCCCTGTTTCATCCAAGGATGCCGGGAAAGATTCAACCGTTGGAGCAGCATTAAAGAGGAAAATCTTGAGAACCGTGGGCGACTTGCCTCCCATGCCTCAGGCCGTCACGAAGGCTCGCAAGATTTTGGCAAACCCGAGTTCCAACTTTAAAGACCTCGCCATTGTATTGGTAACGGACCAGGCCATCGCCACCCGGATTCTGAAGATGGCCAACTCTGCCTACTACGGCCTCAGCAACAAGGTGTCGTCCATTCAGCAGGCCTCTGTTGTTCTCGGGTACAAGACCTTGGCTGAGATTGTTCACATGGCGTCAAGTTCCAAGCTTATGAGCAAGACCTTAAAAGGTTACGGGCTGGAGGCAGGAGAGCTGTGGCATCATTCCCTTGCGGTTGCCTTTGGTGCCAGGTTTATCGCGAACAAAAAAAGCCCTGAGCTTTCAGACGATGCCTTTGCAGCAGGACTCATCCATGACGCAGGCAAACTCGTTCTTGATGAGTACATCCTTCAAAGAAAGGAGGCCTTCGAAGCGTTTATGGGAGATGGTCAGGAGAGTTTTTTGGCTGCTGAGAAGGAACTCTTGGGATTTGATCATGCGGAGATCGCTTTTGAGATATGCAAGGCTTGGAATGTTCCTGAGGACATGACGATTGGTATCAGGTATCATCATCATCCGTCCTGGACAGAGGCCAACACCCTCTCGGGCATCCTTCATGTGGCCGACGGAATAGCCATGATGAGCGGCCTGGGAACGGGCATCGATGCCTTGTCTTACGAAATGGACGATGGCGCGAGAGAAAAACTGGGTCTTGAAATGGAAGATTTGAACAAAATAATGACCCAGGTAGTGGCATCTGTTGAAAAGACCAGGGAGGAATTGCAGAAGGATT
>JASFPF010000157.1:0-4663 GCA_050116135.1 Deltaproteobacteria bacterium
TCCCTCGATCATCTTGTGCCTCACCGTGACCTGGCTGTTTTCGTAGGACTCATAGGTGACAAAAGCACTTGCCGGCGGGTGATGAAGCTCCAGTTCAATGCCACCCGGTGTTCGCATGACTTCCAGGCTGAAATCACTGTATTGCTCCAGCATGGCCTTTACATCGTCCCTCTCAGAGCCGCAGTTTAATACGGCCAGGGCACAGCGCTCCAGAAGGGGGTGAATGTTGTCACCGCTTTCCATGAAAAGCCGCTTGATTTCAGACGGGGACAGGGTCTCCAGGCACGTGCCTTCAGGTGTCAGGCGAAAGGTTTCGAGGGTTTCATGCATGCTTCTTACACACGTTAAAGGAAGTCTATCAAAATATCTTATAAATCTGCTTCCATGCGTGTCAAATAAAAAACCGCTGTTGCAGGCCAACGGTTAACTGAACGACCACTGGCTGATGAAGAACCTCGTCTGTAAAACCAAAGGGTGTGAGTGGTGTTGCGACTTGTGTGGCTTATGGCGTGGGCAGGAAGTTAGCGCGAGTGGTCGCTTGACCCACAGATGATATCATGGCTCTTTGGCCCACAGTTGAACAGGAGGTCAAAGGCGGAGAGGTCGTAGATGAAATCCCCCCAAAGCTGAGGGTACACAGGGGAGGGGGCTGCAAAGAAGTTCAGCTCAATACCTGTTTCGGCAAACAGGTCAGCGTCCAGGTATTTACTTGTGGCGGCCTGGGCCAGGTACGCCGATGCCTGCACCTTCCTGCAAATCTCTATCAACAGCTCGTTTCCTTTGGCGACAATGTCCAAGTCGGATTGGAGGATCAAGGGGGTGTTGATCCTCAGATGTTTTTTCAGATAGTGGATGATCGTCAGATTCAGATCGACGAGTTTTTCAAATTTTCCCAAAAACATTTCCTCCACCATATCACGATGCTCCTTGAAGTAGGGGGCGTTGGCATAGCTGGTTTTCAGGCCGGCCAGACACTTTTTCCTCCAGTTGCCCTCATGACATATTCGAACCTGGCTCATCCTTTGAAGGCCCAAACCTTTTTTCCAAACCGGGATCCTGACCCACAGGGTACCCTGATCATTCTTAAAGCGATTTCTGGTGACCCAGGTGGCTCTCATGGGAAATTGAACCTCATTCAGGATGATCATCACATCGGAAAGGTAAGCCTTATAGAAGAAGGCCGGAAAAGGGGAGAAAAAGGGCTGACAGGTTGAGACGATCATTTGGGATCCAGCCCATTGAGTGTTAACTCAATGAGGGTAAAAGAGCAACGAAAAGTGAGGCTTCACCTGTCAACAGAAGGCCCCTGGAAATCCAACTTTGTCTATGTGCCACGAGGGGCTTCAGTCTCCGTAGGATCTTTAGGTAGGACAAAATAGAAGCTTGAACCCTTTCCTGGCTCAGACTCCACCCAGACCTTTCCACCATGGTTATTCACAATCCTTTTAACAATGGCTAGCCCCAAACCTGTTCCTTCATCATCTTCTATTTCTCTTAACCGATGAAACTTTTTAAATATCGTTAAGTGATATTGCGGATCAATGCCGATGCCATTATCCCTCACACAAAACTGAAAGAACTCTCCCCTATCTTCACATCTTACTTCTATTCTAGGGCTCTTGGTATTACCCATAAACTTGATGGCATTGACCACCAGGTTCTCAAAAACCTGACGGATCCTTCCTCCATCACAGCAGATCGTGGGAAGATTCTCGGCCACAACAAGTTCTATTCCTGAAGACCCCAGCCTGTTTTGGAGGTCTGAGGCCATGTTGCCGACAATCTCACCACAAGAGACGTTCTGAAACGAGGAAACAACGCGGCCGATCTTAGACAACGCCAAGAGGTCAGAGACCAATGCCTCCATGCGACGGGCACTGGCATGGATCCGTTGAAGGCACATACGGCCCTTGTCGTCCAAGGTGTCTTGATATTCTTCAAGGAGGAGAGAAGAAAATCCCTGAATGAAGGTAATGGGCGTTCTCAGGTCGTGGGAGACAACATGGACAAAGTTCTTAAGCTCTTCGTTTATCTTTTGAAGTTCTTCCTCTGCCTCCTTCCGGGCTAAACGGTCACCGTGTCTGCGCACCACCTCTGGGAGCACCACTGGCAGGAGATCCAAATAGCCCCGGCCGGGGTCCTTAATCATATAGTCACTGACACCAGTTTTGAGCGCTTCAACGGCAAGCTCCTCTGAGCCTTTTCCGGTTAGAATCACCAAGGGCAAGGGCACCTGGTTGTCAAGAAGTTCCTTGCAAAGCTCCAAGCCGGACATGCCCGGCAGGCCATGGTCAATAACCACCAAGTCAAACGATGAGGTGTCGGTTTGAAGTCGTTCCAGAGCCTCCTCGCCTCGCAAGCATTCCGTGATTTCGCAGGCCGGTTCACTCCCTTGAAAAGCCCTTCGAAAGGCTAGCCTGTCGTCTTCAGTATCTTCAACCAGCAGGATGCGAAGCGATGAAGATGTTCTACGCGGGTTCATGATCTCTTGTCAGAAACTCCATAAAGGGTCAGAAACCGCTGATCGTTTTCACCGCCGAGAAGAGGAGTTAGTGAGAAGGGGTTGTGCAAAGGCCTCACAAGGTCCTGTCAGGAACTCGGTAGACACATTTTGATACGCATCTCCATGGCGGGTGACCTAGGATAATGGGACAACAGTAGAACCACAATAGCAATAACCCTTTATTCTTAAAGCACAAGCACCTTCCAAAGTCAAGCGGGCAGGCGCTTCACCTTGTTTTCTCCCTTGACCTCGGCCTCCATAACAGGGGCAGGGGAAGAGAACCGGCCCATGAAAAAGCCAGATCTATGTCGGGCTGTTGCCCAAATCCCTTTTTCCTTGGTCTAAAACGTTTTTTGGATAAATCTAATGCTTTCTCCACGCAGTTTCAAAACTCGCCCTTCGGCTCAACCAGTTGAAATCGCTGATCTTGCGGTTCGCAAAGATTTCTTTGCCAAAAACGTTTCAATGATCGCTCAAAGGAATTCATGTTTGGGCAACAGGCCATATGTTGCCTGAGGCTTGACATAGCCAACCTGGCTGAAAGATGGTATATGATCAAGGTGTGGAGCCGAAAAAAAAGAATCCCTTGCCCGTCCCGATTTGTCGGCACTAACGGGATAGCGAGGGAATCTAAAAACGGCAAAAACGAGAACACACGAGACGGAAACGCCATCAGGGATGAACGGGAGAGAAACTTGACATGGAAAGAGTTGGGTTTGTGTCCACACGCATTGCTGGAACGGACGGCGTTACGCTAGAGACTTACAAGTGGCATCAGGTTTTGGAACGAAACGGCTATGAATGCTATTTTTTCGGCGGGAAACTCGACACCCCGGAAGAGCGGTCCTTTTTGGAGCCCAAGGCCTATTTCGGACACCCGGAGATCTTGGAAACCACTTCCCTATGTTTTGGTAAGACGACCCGGAGGTCCTTGCTGTCTCAAAAGATTCAGGACCTAAAGGATCATCTAAAGTCAAGACTTTACGAATTTTGCAACGAGTTTAACGTGGGTGTCCTAATTCCGGAAAATGCCCTGGCCGTGCCTATGAACATCCCTTTGGGATTAGCTCTCACGGAACTCATCGCTGAAACAGGGATGCCCACTGTAGCCCATCACCACGATTTTAGTTGGGAGCGAGACCGCTTCCTCATCAATGCCGTGCAAGACTACCTCCAATGCGCCTTTCCTCCAAACCTTCCGTCTGTGCGGCATGTGGTGATCAATTCTGCGGCTTCTCGGCAACTCAGCTACCGGACCGGCATCAGCAATGTGGTGATTCCCAATGTCTTTGATTTCATGACACCCCCCGGGATGCCTCCCAACGGCAAGTTGCTCCGCCGGGAACTCGGTTTTCACGATGAGGATCTGTTTATCCTTCAGCCCACCAGGGTGGTGCCCCGCAAGTGGATCGAGCGAGCGGTTGAACTGGTAAGCCTCATGAAGTTAAGCCGGCCACGACTGGTGGTTTCCCATGAATCGGGTGATGAGGGTGACCACTATGGGCAAAGGATTCTGGAATATGCAAACCGTCTCGGCGTGGAGATCCTGTACGTGGGCGATAAGATAGGGTCGGCCCGGTGTTTCAGGGCTAGGTATGATAAGAAATATAGCGTTGACGACGCCTACCTGAATGCGGACGTGGTGACTTACCCTTCGGGTTATGAAGGGTTTGGCAATGCCTTTCTGGAGGCTATCTATTTCAAAAAACCGATTGTGGTAAATCGATATGCGATCTTTTTAGAAGATATTGAACCGTGCGGCTTTGAGGTGATTTCATTTGAGTCCTTTGTCACCTCTGAGGTCGTAGACCGGATCAAGTCATCTCTAGATCCGGGCAACCTGGGATGGATTGTTGAGAAGAACTTTGAGTTGGGTAAGCGGTACTTCTCCTTCGAGGTCTTGGAGAGGAAACTCTTGCCCCTGATCGAATCTTTTCAGTGAGCATACGGCTGCTGTGATCCTTACGAAGCCCATGGACACCCCTTTGCGGATTGGGATCTTGCTCTATGCTTGCCCACCGTGGTTGGCGGGGCCGAAGAGGTGATGAGTCGGCAGGCAGACACTCTTCACCACATGTTTCGGGCTGTGCTGGGAAAAGATGACGTGAACTACTTCATGCTCCCTTTAATAGGTTAACGATGAGAGATGAGATTGTCTAT
>JASFPF010000158.1:0-4655 GCA_050116135.1 Deltaproteobacteria bacterium
TGTTGGTCCTTAATCACTTCTGGATCGCTCAGAAGTCTTTCAACATTGTCAAAGCGTTCCTCCACACCTGTTAATTTCTCAAGCATCTTCCTTTGCCTCATCGCCGAGGCCGGGGACCCTCTTTTTTCTCGGCCTCAAACTTGGCATACTTCCTTCTGAACCGCTCAATACGACCAGCCGTATCCATTAATTTCTGCTTCCCAGTAAAAAATGGGTGGCATTTGGAGCAAACTTCAACCCTGATGTCCTTCTTCGTAGAGCCCGCCTCTACCACATTGCCACATGCGCAATGAATCGCAGTCCGAAAATAATCAGGATGTATATCCTTCTTCATCCGACCCTCCTAATTGTTATCTGTTGATCATCATTCCAGCATCAGCCATGGATGAAATCGTATGAAGGAAGCCTCAGCTATTCATCGATTCGAGAAACTCTTTATTATCTTTGGTCCCTTTTATTTTATCAAGCAAGAACTCCATGCTGTCCACAGGATTCAAAGACGACAGCAACTTTCGCAAGATCCAAACCCTATTCAGCACCCCTGGTTCGAGAAGCAGCTCCTCTTTACGGGTCCCCGACCGGTTGATGTCAATGGCAGGAAAGACACGTTTGTCAGACAGCTTGCGGTCCAATTGCAGCTCCAGGTTGCCTGTGCCCTTGAATTCCTCAAAGATGACCTCATCCATCCGGCTTCCCGTATCAACAAGCGCTGTAGCGATGATGGTCAAACTTCCCCCCTCCTCTATGTTTCGCGCAGCACCAAAAAAGCGTTTCGGACGATGCAAGGCATTGGAATCCACACCGCCCGACAGGATCTTGCCGCTTGGCGGGACCACGGTGTTGTAAGCCCGTGCGAGACGAGTAATGCTGTCCAGGAGAATGACAACATCGCGTTTGCTCTCCACCAGGCGCTTGGCCTTCTCAAGAACCATCTCGGCCACCTGCACATGCCTCTGGGGCGGCTCATCAAAGGTAGAACTCACCACCTCTGCCTTTACCGAACGATCCATGTCAGTCACCTCTTCCGGCCGCTCGTCAATCAACAAAACGATAAGAATGATGTCTTTGTGGTTGACGTTCATGCTGTTTGCAATGTTTTGCAGCAACATGGTCTTGCCGGTCCTGGGCGCTGACACAATGAGACCCCGCTGACCGAACCCTATGGGCGTCAAAAGGTCCATAATCCGCGAACTATATTCATCAGGCTCTCGTTCAAGGACAATCCTTCGTTCAGGATATAAAGGGGTCAGATTGTCAAAGAGTATCTTGTCGCGGGCTTTTTCTGGATCCTCAAAGTTGACCGCTTCCACCTTGAGCAGGGCAAAATACCGCTCATTATCCTTGGGCGGCCGAATCTGCCCCGATACGGTGTCACCGGTACGAAGGTTAAAGCGTCGTATCTGCGAGGGTGAAACGTAAATGTCATCAGGTCCGGGCAAGTAGCTATAATCCGGCGCCCTGAGAAAACCGAAGCCATCTGGAAGCGTTTCCAGGACGCCCTCTCCATAAATCAATCCATTCTTTTCAGTTTGTGCCTGAAGAAGCGCAAAGATCAGTTCCTGTTTACGCATACTTGAGGCACCCTCAACATCGAATTTTCTGGCTATGGCAGTCAGTTCACTGACCTTCTTAGCCTTTAGCGCCGCTAAGTTCATGGATCCATCTTCTCCTGGATGGTTAGGCAAAATATCTATATTCAGACGGCCTTACGGCCAACGGCTCCAACAGATAAGCTAGGGCACAAGGATTCTCGCTATGATGCAGGGACACTCTGTGAAAAAGGATTGGTTCCTCTTTTTGAAAGCAATGAGGCTAATTGGCAGTCTTTTACACTTTGTGATCTATCACATGCAGAAACGCTTGGCTGTTTCCCTTGGGCTCTCTGTTAGGCTCCTTTAGGTAGGATCTCAAAAATAGTTTATGACATCTTCCTGCATGTGTCAAGCCTTTTCAAAAACCGTAGAAGATTCCCTCGTCAATTTCCGTTAGTTGAAAAATCATGTACAGTTTGCGGCCCTTAGGCCGGATTCTGCTCGTGTGGCAAGCAAGCCTCCACACTGTCGGGATCAAAAGGTCCATGTAAATAAGTAAAAAAGAGGGTTTGCAACGGTCTCGGAGGACGCTTCGGGGATGCAATAAGTTCTTTAATCCGGTGAACATAGGAAAGGCGATCACTTCCTATTTTCTGGCCTCAGGCCCCGAACGGCCGCACCGGCTTGCCACATCTCCGAGTTTTTCATTTCATCCAATTCTCTTCTAAGCCTTTCGCTGTAATCGGGCGCACTGTTGGCTTCCAATACAATCTTGGTCTCTTCTCCGGAGACTACCCGTTCATAAAGCTCTTCAAAAACCGGGGTGACCGTGTCCCTGAACCGATGTCGCCAGTCAAGCGCCCCCCTCTGGGCTGTGGTGCTGCAATTTGCATACATCCAATCCATGCCGTTTTCAGCCACGAGCCGAATGAGACTCTGGGTCAGCTCTTCTACGGTTTCATTAAATGCTTCACTGGGGCTGTGTCCATGTTTTCGCAACACGTTGTACTGGGCCTCAAACACACCTTCCAAGCAGCCCATAAGGACGCCCCGCTCTCCAGTGAGATCGCTGTAGACCTCATTTTGGAAGGTTGTAGGAAAAAGGTAGCCCGACCCGATGGCGATCCCAAGGGCGAGGGTCCTTTCCTCTGCGCGGCCTGTGAAATCCTGAAAGACGGCGTAGCTCGCGTTAATGCCGCTTCCGTCCAGAAAATTCAATCGCACATTTCTCCCTGAACCTTTTGGTGCCACCAGGATCACATCAATATTATCCGGCGGGACAATGGCGGTTTGGTTTCGGTATACGATAGAAAATCCGTGAGAAAAATAAAGGGCATCCCCTTCCTTGAGCAAGGGTTTCAGTCTCGGCCACGCTGCCATCTGGCCTGCATCAGATATGAGATATTGAACGATGGTGGCCCGCTCAGCCGCCTCTTCCAAAGAGAAGAGGGTCTCGCCCGGCACAAAACCGTCCTGAACGGCCCTCTCCCAGGCTTTACCCCCCTGACGCTGGCCCACAATAACGGAAAAACCATTGTCTTTCATGTTCAAGGCCTGGGCAGGCCCTTGGACGCCATAGCCCAGAACCGCGATGGCCTCCTCTGCCAAAACCTCTCTCGCCTTTGCCAGGGGAAATTCCTCCAAAGTCACCACGTCTTCTATCACACCGCCAAAATTGATCCTAGCCATGCCCCTTCTCCTTCACACAGTGTATTGTAAGTCCCACCGATGATCAAACGAAGCGCTACTTTTTTTCTCGATGCAAAGCAATAGCCCCGGTGCGGGCAATCTCCTTGATTCCCATGGGTTTCAGAAGACTCAAGATGGCTGCCAGCTTCTCGGCTGTCCCCGTCACTTCGATGGTATAATGGGTGGGACTTACGTCTACCACCTTGCACCTGAAGATGTCCACTATTCTTAGAATCTCCGCCCTGAGCTCTGCCTTGGCACTGACCTTGATCAAGGCCATCTCTCGCTCCACACATTCTGTGGCGGTCAGGTCGGTCACTTTAATCACGTTGATCAGCTTGTTAAGCTGTTTTGTTATCTGCTCAGCAACGGCATCGTCTCCCCGCGTGACCAAAGTGATGCGGGAGATAGACGGTTCCAAGGTCTCCGCCACGCAGAGGCTTTCTATATTGAAACCACGCCCGCTGAACAGACCTGACACGCGAGCAAGGACCCCAGGCTCATTGTCCACCAGCAACGACATCGTGTGTTTCTGCATGTCTCTTCTCCGTTCTAAGCCAAAAGCATTTCGGTTGTAGATGCCCCGGCAGGCACCATGGGGTAAACGCATTCTTCACGGGCCACCCAAAAGTCCATCATGGCCGGACCGGGGCTCTTGAGTCCCTGCTCCAGGATTGGGACAACGTCTTGTGGCCTTGTCGCCTTCAAGCCTAAAGCCCCGTAAGCTTCGGCAAGCTTGGCAAAATCAGGCCCGTGTTCCAGGTCGGTAGCCGCATAACGCCTGTCGTAAAACAGCTCCTGCCACTGCCGTACCATACCCAGATACCGGTTGTTCAAGATCACCACCTTCACCGGCAACTTGTACTGCACGGCCGTGGCCATCTCCTGAATGTTCATCTGAATGCTGCCATCGCCAGCCACATCCACAACGAGATCGCCAGGGCAGGCCACCTGGGCCCCGATGGCGGCAGGCAGACCAAAACCCATACAACCCAGGCCACCAGAGGTGATGAAGCGGTTGGGGGCATCAAAGTGGTAGTACTGGGCTGCCCACATCTGGTTCTGACCCACCTCCGTGGTGATGATGGCCTTGCCCTTTGTCAGTTCGTACAGCTTTTCGATCACATACTGGGGCTTGATGACATCTTTCTGCTCATATCGTAAAGGGGCGGTGCTTTTCCATTTCTCTATCTGGTCTAGCCAGGGTTTGCGCCTTTTCTTCGTGAATTTCACTTTCTCCTTATTAAGAAGCCTGTTCAGCCCCATCAGGGCCGCCCTGCAATCCCCCACAATGGGCACGGTCACCGGTATGTTTTTCTTGATGGAGGTGGGATCGATATCCACGTGGATGATCTTGGCATTGGGTGCAAAAGTCGACACCTTTCCGGTCACCCTGTCGTCAAACCGCACGCCAATACCCATCAAGAGATCACA
>JASFPF010000159.1:0-4646 GCA_050116135.1 Deltaproteobacteria bacterium
TTCACGAAGTTAATATCGCAAAAATCGTTTGTGTGTCAAGAATTAAGTCCCCCTCATATTGCGAAATATGAGCCATCGCAACGGGTTACAGGCAAAAGGATTCGTATTCCCTGCAATGGATTATCCCGTTCGAGCCTGGATGTTCTCTACTCGATGTGAATCATCTCTCCCGCCTTCGGTACCGAAACGATGTAGCCCTCCGCCTCAAGCTGTTTCCCAAAGGCCAGCGACTGCTCCTCTTCACCGTGAACGAGGGCAATCCTTTTTATGCTCAAATTGGACTCTTTTAGAAAGCGACGCATTTCATTCTTATCCCCGTGGGCGCTAAAGCCGCCCACAGTGACAACGCGGGCCTTCAGCGGATACTCTTTATTCAAGAGTCTGACCACGGGCGGTGCACCGCTCCGACCGGACTGCTCATAGACCCTGCTGTATTCAACAATACGCCGACCAAGGGTGTTCTGCGCCATATAGCCGACAATCAGAATCGTTGTTTTCGGATTGTGGATCTTATAACGCAAGTGATGCAGGATCCTGCCAGCTTCACACATGCCTGAGGCTGCGATGACGATATGGGGAGCATTCTCGCGGTTGAGCGCCATGGATTCTTCAACAGATTGAACAAAATGAACCCCTTTAAAGGAAAAGGGATTCTTGCCCTTTTGGAGAAAGTCCTCATGGGCTTCCTGGTCATAGACTTCAGGGTGCTCTCCGAATACCCGGGTTATGTTGATTGCCAGCGGGCTGTCGACGAATACTGGAACCCTGGGCACTTCATTTTCATCACGAAGCTCATGGAGCAGGTATAACAGTTCCTGAGTGCGCCCGAATGCGAAGGCGGGAATTAATACTGTCCCGCCCTGGTTGTAAGTGTCCACCAGGATCTGTTTCAGATCTGGCTTCAAATCCTTCACTGGTTCATGAAGGCGGTCACCGTAAGTGCTTTCCATAATCAGCAGGTCTACCTGCCGGTCTTCTTCTCCAAAGTCGAGCGTTGGATTCTTGATGATGGGCTTGTTGAAACGGCCGATGTCCCCCGTATAGCCGATAGTGAATCTCCTGCCATTCTCCTTTGCCCTGATGATGGTGATGGCAGAGCCGAGAATGTGTCCCGCATCGTATAGCGTGCAAGCCACATCCTTGCCAATGGTAATGGCGTGGCGATAGGGATAGCCGTCAAAATAGGCGAGGGCTTGCCACGCGTCTTCTGAGGTGTAGAGGGGTCGCACCCGTTCCAAGTGGTACTGGTCGATCAATTCGCTGATGGTCTCAGTCTTCAGTTCGTGGCGGTTTTTCTTCAAGAGCTCTTTGATATGCTTGAGTCCACGTTTAGAGATCTTCTTGGCTCGGCTGGATTTTCTTATCTGTGCCAGGGCTGACCTCACCGTCTTGTAATTAAGATAGGCGGCATCCGATTCCTGAATATGAGCGCTGTCGGGAAGGAGATACTCACATGCCCCTACCGTAGCCCGGGTGGAAACAATCCGCCCCGCAAAGTCGCCCCGTGTCAACAGCGGAATACGCCCGGAATGATCGATGTGGGCGTGGGACAGCAACACGTTGGTGATAATCCGTGGGTCAAAGGGCAAGACCCTGTTTTTCTCCGCGCTCTCCCTGCGGCGGCCCTGAAACATGCCGCAGTCCAGCAAAATACGGTCACTATCGGTGGTTAAAAGATGCATGGAACCGGTGACTTCCCTTACCGCCCCGTAAAACGTCACGTACATGAAACGCCTCCTTTGCAAACTGGCCTGCCTAACGCGTCACTCAGCAAGGCCTTCGTATCTTGAACTGGGCAGGAGCGTACATTGTCCGTCCTAATCTATGGACGCTCCGGGGCATCTTCCATGGATACCCCACACGATGTCTAAACAATCACAGTACGCTTGATGGTGTTAACAACCTCGTCTGGATCATCCAAGATGGTCACCAAGTCCACATCTTCAGGAGAGATTAATTGACGCTTTAAAAGGTTGCCCTTTATCCATTCCCACAGCGCACCCCAATAATCCGAGCCCACAAGAATCACAGGAAAGGGTTTGATGCGCTTGGTTTGGATAAGCGTAATCGCTTCAAAGATTTCATCCAGCGTTCCGAAACCGCCCGCCATCCCCACGTAGGCCTGGGCGTATTTCAGGAAAATTACCTTTCTAACGAAAAAATACTTAAAGTCCAGTTGTATATCCGCAAAAGGATTGGGGTATTGCTCCTGGGGCAGACGAATATTGAGGCCCACAGACCTCCCACCCCCCTCTTTCGCGCCCTTGTTACCCGCTTCCATGATCCCAGGGCCTCCGCCAGTAATCACATGGTACCCGTTTTCAGCCAATTTCTTGGCAATCACGACGGTCTTTTCATAGGTTTCATCCCCCGGCCTGACCCGGGCAGACCCAAAGATGGAAACACAGGGATAGATGTCGGATAAGGCGTCGAAACCATCAACGAGTTCGGCCATAATCTTGAAAAGCCTCCATGAATTATCTACGGAAATGGCATCAAGCACATATTGTCTCTCTGGCATGCTCATTCACCTCTTTCTCTCCTCTTGGCACCACACTAATAAAGGTTCTTCACCCTTTCTTGGTGGATACCATAGTTCGAGGGAAACTCCAAAGTTCTAATGTTCAAAAGCCTCAAACATGTTTAATAATACTAAGGCGATGTTCTATTCTTCCATGGCTTGCAGCCGCCCCCTTCCCACATCCACCCGACTCAATACGAGGATCCCCACCACAAAGAACAACACGATTGAAAGAATGGCATGGCGCGGGTTCTCCGATACGTCCGTCATCAGACCAAAGATCAGCGGGCCGAAGATTGAAGCAAACTTGCCACTGATGGTGAAAAACCCGAAAAACTCTGCGGGCCTTGTCTTGGGGATCAACTGCCCGTAGAGGGATCGACTGATGGCTTGACTTCCTCCCAGGACAAGGCCTACGAGGCCACCGAGTATCCAGAATTCGAGGGCCGACTTCAAAAAGTAGGCGTATGTGACGATGCCGATCCACAGCAGCAAGGTAGCCATGATGGCGCCTTTAGACTCGATGTGCTGGGCCACCCTTGCAAAGAGCAGAGCCCCAGGCAGGGCGATCAGCTGCGTCATGAGAAGAGTACCAATGAGGGTGCCCGTATCAAGACCAAGGGCGGTCTTGCCAAAGATGGCTGCCATGGCAATGACGGTCTGGATACCGTCATTGTAAATCAGAAAGGCAACGAGGAACCAAAGCAAGTCTCGGTATTTTCGGAAGCACTTCAGTGTCCTGAAAAATCGGGTAAAGCCATACCTCAGATAAGAGAAATCTCCTGACTTGTTCTGTACACTCCTTGGTTCAGGAACCCACAAGAAAAGAGGCACGGCAAAAATGCCCCACCAGATCCCTACCGAAGCGAGGCTTAAGCGAATGCTCAGGGCCCGGTCCGGTATGCCAAAAACGTCATGATAGGTGATGACCAGAACGTGCAAGGCCAGCAGAAGGCCGCCCCCGAGGTAGCCAAAGGCATAGCCCTTCCCAGAAACCCAATCCATTTCCCTGCCATCAGCCACTTCAGGCAAAAAGGCGTTATAGAAAGGCATGCTGCCAGCAAATCCTATGTTCGCCGCCATAAAAAGGACGAGGCAAAGAAACCAGTCTCCTCGTTGAACGAAATACAGAAGCAACGAGAAGACAGCACCCGTAAAGGTAAAGACACACAGGAACCTCTTCTTAGACCGTGAAAAATCGGCCAGAGCCCCCAGGATCGGGGCACTGAGGGCAGTCACAAGGAGCGAAGAGGAAATGCTGTATGCCCAAAGCCCACTGGCCGATGTTGTCAAGCTTACCGGTCCCCACCGGAGGGTGACACCTCCCTCGGGCACGAGGGAGGCAAAATAGACCGGCAGAATAGCTGCCAGAATGCTGGTGGCAAAGGCTGAGTTGGCCCAGTCATACATGCACCAACTCCAGATGGCCCGCCTGGTGTTTGTCATGCCAGATCGCTTTATGTTATCAGTAAAAAAAGCATGAAATGGCCTACGTTGTCACAGGGCTGTTGTTCGCCCGGTTATGCACGGGTTGCACAAGAAGCCGTCAGGGAGCATCGAATATTCTGCCCCCTTAGTCATGCATTTTGCGCTCTAGGACGTTAACCATCCCAAGAGTAAGAGAAATGCCCAAGGAGCTTAGCCATATCCTGATCGCTCAAAAGGTGTTGGCGGAGTTGAAAAAAACTGGGATAAAACGGTTGGCCCGGATTATTGAGCAGAACCTACCTGCCTTCTATTTGGGAGCCATCATCCCGGACGCCTTCTTCTATGACGCGACGCCCTTGCTCGGGCTTTCTAGGGACACCACTAAGATGTCGCGCGCCCTTCACCAAAAAGAAACGGTCCAAAATGATGCAAGAGCCGTGGGGTTCTTTGATGCCATTACCCTTGACCCCCATGGATGGCGCTCAAAAGTAGCCTTTGCCGCAGGCATTGTCACCCACACAGTCAGCGACCGTGTCATCCACGACGTCATAGACTATTATACGGGAACCTGGGACCAAAAAGGCAGCCTGGCTTTGGCAACGCACCGGCAGCTCGAGACATTGATGGATATGGTCCTACTCCGGTCTTTGCACCTTCATCCGAGGCAGTTCCCGTTCGAACGCTTGATAGACGTCCC
>JASFPF010000160.1:0-4639 GCA_050116135.1 Deltaproteobacteria bacterium
TGAACTGATGAGGAGGAGAAAATGCCATGCTTCACCAGAAAGTACAACTGACGAATAAGCAGGCAAAGGGCTACGTTATTCCTCTCGGACCTGTTAACCTGGTTCACGTGGTGACTGATATGGGCATGGTAGGCTGCGGCGCCTTTGACGTGGCTGCATTAGATGCGTTTGGCTATGCAGCAGCTCGGGTGAGGGCGACCCGGGGAGCCTCTGTGGCTAACATTGATGACCTCCTTGTCGGGGAAGTCAAAGATGCCAATGCGGCGGCCGTAGAACTTGGTGTTAGAGTGGGCATGTCGGGTCGGGAGGCGCTTGATTGCATGTGAAGCGGTTTTCTTCCCTCCGCCCAAGAACCATGGTTTATCTTGTACTGCTAATATGTTTGGCGGCGTTCAGCTTATGGGCGCACAAGGCCATGATTGATATCCGGCCGGAGGTCATTCGTCCCAAGCTGGACGAGAAAGCGTATGAGGTCATTGCCGATTTACAGGGGCGGCTCAATAGGCACGTCCTAGCCCTTGCCGAGGACATCGGGCCCAGGGATGTCTCGGTACCCGATAGATTGAATGCTGCCGCCGACTATGTTCGTCAGTTTTGGGAACGGACAGGGTATGAGGTCATTGCTCAAACTTACCGAGCAGAAAACGTGGTATGCCAAAATCTTGCCGCTCAAATCTACGGAAAATCCAAACCTGATGAGATCGTGCTTGTGGGTGCCCACTATGACACGGTCTCTTGGTCTCCCGGGGCCAATGACAATGGATCTGCTGTGGCAGCACTTCTTGAGATCAGCCGACTCTTCAGCCCGAAATCGACCAGCAGAACCTTGCGCTTTGTGGCTTTTGCCAATGAAGAACCGCCCTTTTTCAAAACCAGCTCCATGGGTAGCCTGGTTTATGCCAAAGCATGTCGTAAGAGAAAAGATAATATCGTGGCCATGGTTTGCCTTGAAACTATAGGTTACTACCGGGATGAACCCAAATCGCAGAAGTATCCCTTTCCCCTTAGCTTCTTCTATCCAGATAGGGGAAATTTTGTAGCGATTGTGGGCAACCTGCGGTCAAAGCCTTTGGTCAAGGTCTTTGCCCGGCACTTCATGGAGGAAAGTGGTTTTCCAGTGGAATGCGCAGCCCCCTTGGGCTTCATTACAGGCGTTGACTGGTCCGATCACTGGTCTTTTTGGCAGTGCGGCTATCCTGCCATCATGATTACAGACACGGCGCTATTCAGGTATCCCTATTATCATCATTCTGGAGACACCCCCGATAAGCTTGATTATGCCAGCCTGGCCCGTGTGACCCATGGACTTTACCGGGCCTTATCAAGGCTCACCGAATTTGAGGCTGAAGAAAAGTCTGACAGGAAAAGAGGGAGAGACCTTTGAAAAACTTCTTCTCACTCATTCGTATGAGCGCTTTGACCCATCTAAGGGCGCTTGCTCACTAAATCCTAAAAACTCGGCCTGACGGCCTCAAACAGTTTAGGATTTACCCACCGCAGTGGGCACGTTCGCTTCGCCCAGACGGGTACCCCAAAAAGCTCATAATTGTCGCTCAAATGAGTTTTTTAAAGGTCTCAGGGATTGAAGACCCTGCAGCAAGCTGCGGGGAATGCGCTCGCTTAATCGGTTCAATCAGTGGAGTGTTACCAAGTAAACCCTGCATAGGGGAGGCCAAAGGAAAACCCCTGGCGCAATGAAGCGTCCTTTTTGCCCTTACAGGGCCAAAAGGCGCGGCAGCACCGGAGCCGAGGTCGGTGTCTCATCCTAAATACTTAATATAGGTGCGGTGAGTGCACGTGTTGCCTCCGGCCCCAGACTTCTGTCGCATGATACATCAAAGCACTGATAATGACCGGAATCAATACTGTAAAGACTGTATTTTATCCAAAAAAAGACAGTATGTATGCGTTGAATCAAGGTGTAGGGGTGGAATCTGAGAAGTGGACCTGTGGTGGAGGCAAGTGGCCAATGGTTCAGGTGACCATTCGGAGATAAGAAGGCGTCTCAGAGTCCGAACCAGCCTTTGAAAAGTTTGATGAGTTCGGCCATCTCTGAATCGGACAACCCCTTGTCGAAGGGGGCGACGCGAATAGAGATGGTCTTTCCGTTGCCCCACGGCCACCAGGCACCAAAAACAAAGGCCTTCTGGTTCGAATCTGAGGCAAAAAGCAGCTGTCCTGACCTGAGACCACCGAGACGACTGGCGATCATCTGCACGGCATCTGGTGCCTTTTGGATGTTTGAGCTGTCCCAAGCAAGGCTGAGATAGCGCCCCAAGATCGCGCGAATTGTGTCTTTGCTATCCACAGAGAACTCTGCCAGAACAGTTTCAAACCGGCTGTCCCACTTCCACGACAAAACGCCCTGAAATGCCAAAAAAAATTTTCTGCAAACATTCTCGAAGTCTGATTCATTCAGATCGTGCATGACGGTCTCCTCATGTCGTGTCTCGTAAGTGACTGTCATAAGTCACTATGCCGCCGACAGGGGGTACCTTTTCATCAGGGAATCTCAGGGGCAGCAGACTGCCCATCTTCCTGAGAGGGAACCGCAATGTTCACATATTCCCACCTGTGCCCATAGATGAGACCTCTGAGCGAGTCGCTCACCTGCTGCAGCGCTGCTTCATAGAGTTGCTCTTTGCTATCACCGTAGACCTTGGCACTGAACGTCTCACCATCAATGGTCTTAACACTAATAAGGACAGTATGCTTTTCCATCGTTTTGGGTATCCTTTCCCCGAAATCGCAGCGCCCAAGGGCCCAACATGTTGAGGGGGGGCACAGTCCGTAAGCGCCCCAACTTCACCCCCCCGTGGCCTTTGACAATAGAAGTCGGCAAAGCAAGAGAGGGCATCATGGCGGGCTGTGGGCCTTATTCCAAGACGAGCGGGAATATGGGAAAAAATAGCCCCTGGGGGGAGTGGCTCGACTGCAAAGCCTCTTCGCTTTACCCCAGGGGCGTAACAGGCCGGTTGCAGTCAAACGAGCCTGTCCAATTAATACATATATCATTTCAGGCACAAAAAAGAAACCCCCTAAAAACAAGATGAAAAAAACGCGGGGGCTTTCATGTTCATCATTCCTGCTTGTATAGCAATGTTCCTACCCATGCCTGATCCACGGAGCACGCCTTTTCAGCGGCCCCATGATGGATGTAGGGGCGCAAGATCGAATCCTTGTGGGTCTGGCAAAAGCCCGATAAGATGAGCCACCCTCCTGGTGCAAGGCCCTGCCACAAAGTCTCGTATACCCTAACATGTAAGGTAGGGACCAGATTGGCCATGACTAAACAGAACGGTCCTCGAGCACACGAAAGCTCCCCCAAGGCCAAGAAAACCTTGCAGACCGGCTCAGGGTTAAGCTTCAGGTTGCCCCCGGCCGCCCTCACGGCTCGAGGATCAACGTCCACGGCAAGGACTTTGAAGCCACCAAGGGCCGCTGCGGCCAGGGCGAGCACGCCGGTGCCGCAGCCAGCATCCAGCCCCCACCTGTTGGCTTCAGGTGGCGGACCATGTTGCCCGCTGAGGAGCTCATCCACCAGCCGCAATGCGACACGAGTGCTCGGATGGTTTCCATCACCAAAGGCCTCCTGTGGCTCAATAAGAAGTAACATATGATCGGAACCACCATACAGATGATGACTTGGCAAGCCTAGGGCGAGATGCGAAGAAACCCTCCTGGGTTGCCGCTGCCTTGGTCGGCCACCAGGTTCGTCTGCGTCAAAAACCTGAAGCTCCACGGACATAGGTTCTAAAAGACCATGTTTTGCTTCAGCCTGCCGCAGGGCGGCATCGATGTCTGCCAGAATGCCGTCAACGTGGCCATCCATCACCACGGTCGTCTTGAGAAGACAGGTATCGCTCTGTTTTTTCTGTTGCTCCCACATCATTAAAGGGACAAAGCTGCTAAGGGCGCCACTGACGCTGCCTTCCATGTCATGAGGCACCTTCACCACCACTTCCACCCAAGGGTGATCTTCACGACCTGTCATGATGTTGTCTCAATGTCGCTCAAGGGATTCAGGTATAAAACGCCAATCCCTAGACCCTGTCTTGCCGGGCCTGCCGAATGGTTTCAGGAAAAGACGTCAAAGTCAATTATTACGGTCGAAAGTTCCCTGCCCCGACCAGCCGGGGCTGCAAGGGTCTTCAAAAAAAGCAGAGCCAATCTTGACCCTGCCCTCGCCTTGTATCAAGTATCACAACTCTTTCCAGAAAGTATTACGAAATTTTTGGGAGAAAATAGTGGGGCAAAACGCCTAGTATGACATGGAAAGGAGGTGGGCTCTGAGGTTCACCTTTCTGTTCCTTAGGTTCAGCTTCCTTCTAATACCTTTTTTGTGAAACTCAATCGTTCTCACGGACACATTCAACATTTCAGCTATCTCCTTTGCAGTTTGGCCTTCTTTGACGAGGCTTGCTATTCGAATTTCTGTGGGAGTAAGCCCTTGGTATTGCGAGGATAATCTATATGTGAATGGTGAAATAATGCTATTTAAATTGGCTTGGAGTACATTTAAATAGGCCTTTTGTTTGGCATCCAAGCGAGTCTTCTCTAATTCTTGTACATAGGGCAAAACCAGTTCCTTAATGTTGAAGAGGACTTTTTCTTCGATCTCTGTCTTATCGGCGTCCCT
>JASFPF010000161.1:0-4627 GCA_050116135.1 Deltaproteobacteria bacterium
GGCGGGTGAGCTTATTCCTCCTTTCCGCTGGCGTCGACCCATGGTGAAGACTGTCGCCAAGACGGCCAAGCATCGGGAGGGCCTGGCTCGGTTGCGCTCCATGTCCAAGGCCATGATCGACGTGGTGATTGAGGTGCCAGGCCGCGCCTTTTTCTTCTTGGTCACCGAGGAAGCAAAAAAACCAAAAAAGCCTGCCCTCCTCGTCCAATATGAGATGGGCCAGCTCTTGTATCAACTCATGGGATACAACCGTTGTCGCCTCTTTACCATCAGACACAGTAACGAGCCCAAGATCATCCCAGAGATAGATACAGCGTTGACATGGCAAGGGCTCTACCAGGTCTTCGAGGAGGCACGACAGCGATATGCCTTTACAGATCTGGTCTTGGACCTATTTAATCCTATTGAGGAGACTTGAGTCATGGAAAAACAACATAAGTTCTCCATTTGGTATGTGCTCATTGCAGTTTGGGTCGTCCTGATTCTCCATAACCTCCTTGTTCAGATGTTCGCCATACAGCGGGTACCCTATAGTGAATTTGTGAAGGCCCTGCAAGATGGCCGGGTCTCCGAAGTCGCCATTTCCCAGGATCGGATTGAGGGAAAGTTGAAGGTTAGTGAAAACGGCCAAGAGGTGGACAAGGCCTTCACCACTGTGCGTGTGGATGCAGACTTGTCCGAACTCTTGGAGAAGTATAACGTGACGTTCAAAGGCGTGGTGGAGAGCAATTTCTTGAAAAATCTTGCCTCATGGATCCTTCCCCTCTTTCTTTTCTTTGGGATCTGGTACTTCATGATGCGACGGTTTGCTGCTCAGCAAGGCAGCTTCCTGACCCTGGGCAAGAAAAAAGCCAGGGTCTACATGGAAGACGAGGTGGGAGTCACCTTTGAGGACGCTGCCGGCGTGGATGAGGCAGAGGAAGAACTCGTGGAGGTGATCGAATTTCTCAAGTCACCCGAAAAGTTTACTCGGCTGGGTGGCAAGCTCCCCAAAGGGATTCTTCTGGTGGGCCCTCCTGGGACAGGGAAGACCCTCCTGGCCAGAGCGGTTGCTGGAGAAAGCGGTGTCCCCTTTTTCAGCATGAGCGGGTCAGAATTCGTGGAGCTCTTCGTGGGCATGGGGGCGGCCCGAGTGCGTGATCTCTTCGCTCAGGCCAAGGAGAAAGCCCCTTGTATCATCTTTGTTGACGAACTGGATGCCCTGGGCAAAGCTCGCGGCATTGGGATGACAGGGGGACATGACGAAAGAGAACAGACGCTGAACCAGCTCCTGGTGGAAATGGATGGCTTTGACGCGACCATCGGGGTGATCCTCATGGCCGCCACCAACCGGCCAGAGATCTTGGACCCGGCCCTTCTGAGAGCGGGCCGTTTCGACCGCCACATCCTGGTTGACCGGCCTGACAAGAAAGGACGGGCCGACATCCTTAGAATTCACTCAAAAGGGATCACCATCGACAAAGATGTAGACGTTGACACCATCGCCGGCATGACCCCTGGCTTTGTGGGGGCCGATCTGGCCAACTTGGTCAATGAGGCTGCCCTGTTGGCCGTGCGCCACAACAAGCAGAAGGTGGGCATGGTGGAGTTTGAGGAGGCTGTTGAGCGAATTATTGCCGGTCTTGAGAAAAAGAATCGCCTCATCAATGAAAAGGAAAGAAAGATCGTCGCCTATCACGAGGTCGGTCATGCCCTGGTCGCCCTTTCTCTGCCAGGCACGGACCCGGTTCGAAAGATCTCGATTATTCCCAGGGGGGTTGCTGCCTTAGGCTATACCTTACAAGTGCCCACAGAAGACCGCTTCTTGATGAGTAAAAGCGAGCTCTTGAGCAAGATCGCTGTGGCACTGGGCGGCCGGGCGGCCGAAGAGATCCAGTTTCAGGATATCTCTACGGGTGCCCACAATGACCTTGCGAGGGCCACCGACATCGCACGGAGCATGGTCAAAGAATATGGCATGAGCGCGAAGCTAGGCCATATCTATTTTGAGAAAGAGCGTCAGAAACCATACCCTGACATGGGCCTGCCGTCAGCAAAGGACTATAGCGAGGAAACAGCAGAAGTGATCGATCAAGAGATCAAGGCCATTTTGGATGCCCAATATGTGGTCGCCAAAGAGATCCTCACCAAACATCACAAGGTTCTGGATGAAGGCGCAGCCCTCGTGCTAAAAGAAGAAAGTATTGACGGGGAGCGACTGCAAGGACTCCTTGACGCCGGCGAGGGGGCTTAAACCCTTGGGTTATGCTGGTGGCGCCCACCTTTTCTTGGAGGCATCATAACACCAGCTATCTGGCAGGGCTGCTTTCGATGAGAATCTGGGCCGTTGAGTCCAGTTGAGAAGTTCTGCATGGGCCTCGTTGATCTGAATGAACTTGTTGCTCCTATCCCCCTTGTCTGGATGATAGAGCTTCGCCTTCCTTCTGTAAGCCGACTTCAGGCATTGGATGCCGTCTTTGGACAAGATTTGGTCTTTTGTCAGCTCAAGCCGTTTTAAGGCACTCTTCTCCTTGTGGTTCAGCTGAGGCGTTTTCTTTGCGACAGGGACGACCGCACTGACAGGGATGTCCCTTCGTGACGCCTTATCCAACAAGCGCTGAGAGGCCCACCAGCTCGAGCCGGTCTCTTCCTCCCAGGCGTACCACTCACGGCCTGCGTGTTCGATCATTTCCAACAGGTCTTCAGCCACCTTCTTGTGCCCGCTCCTCTGCCAAACGAACCTGGATATGATATTCGAGCCTATGGGGAGTATATCCAAGATGAGGCATTCTTCCGTATATGAGAAAGCCGCATAGCGTGCCCGGAGAGCCTGGACCAACCCGGTACCGATGTAAAGCGCAAAATCAAGCCGCTTCTTACACTTGTGGCTACAATACCTGCGTTTGCCCTTGGGAATCGGGCTTTGCCCGCAAGCAAGACAACGGCGCCTGGAACCATCGACATTCTCCAGCGCCTTGCCCTGTGGTTTCATGATATGCACGTTCTGCTGGTTCATAGAGCCCCAACTCATACATCCAACGCTTCTAATCGCCGGGCTGTTGCCCAAATAGGCAGGCCTTTGAGTCGTTCATGAAAACGCTTTTTCTCCTATCTATCCCTCATGAGCCGAGGCCTTCCTCATGGCAGCATAATGTCTCCGCTCGTAGTGGGTCTGGGTCCTGCCGTCCCAAACGGCTTCATGCTCATGGATGAACTTGAAGCCCTGCCAATTGCCTCGCGCCAAGACGGCTTGGTCTCCCAGGTTGAATTTCTGGCCGCATGCCAGGCATCCCTCGGCGTTGAGGCTGTTAAGTCTCTCAAGATCTATCATGATCCTATGCTTTTTCTTCGTCTCCACCAAACCCACGCCCCTTTTTCATGTTTCTCTGTGCCATGACTGAGAGATAACGCATCATGCCTTTAACGCTTCGACTCATCATTACCACGGCCCAAAGGCCCTGGCAACAGAAGACCTGATATGTGACTTGCCGTCCCATGGCTTATGGACTATGACTTACAAAAGGATGCTTTGCCAGGGAACCATTGGACCTGGCAATCCACACTGGGGGGAAGTGACAGCATGAGGCCTTTTCAGGGATGGCCCATCATTTCAGGTCCGATCATGAAGGCCCGATTCTTGGCGCGGCCCAATAGGTTCCTCGTACGATGTGTTTCCCGGGAACTGGGTGAGCTTTCGGCCTTTCTTCCCAATCCAGGTCGGCTCTGGGAGCTGCTTCTGCCCGGCGTTACCCTTTATTTGGAATCCGTGGCGCCATCCAAAGCCAAGGGGGCTTCGACCCGCAAAACAGCCTATACTGTTCTGGCGGTTGAGCGGCAAGGACGGCCCATCTTCCTTCACACCCATGCCACCAACCAAGTCGCACGGTTTCTTGTGGAAAGGGGGTTGATTGCCCCCTTAAAAGGGGCGCGGGTCGTCAGAGCCGAAGTCCCTGTGGGCAATAGCCGATTCGATTTTCTTCTCCGCAGGAACGACAAGGATCTTTATATGGAAGTCAAATCATGCACCCTCTTTGGAAACGGGGTGGCCATGTTTCCCGACGCCGTCACCACGAGGGGAAAAAGACACCTTATGGAGCTCGCCGAGATGGGACGCCGTGGCATTCACACCACGATTCTCTTCCTGGTTCATTATCCTCATGTCAGATGGTTCATGCCTGATTACCACACGGACCTGGCCTTTGGTGAGGCCCTGTTAAAAGCTCGCGGCAACGTCCAAATCCTTCCAGTGGCTGTCGGCTGGAAAAACGATCTTACTCTAGATGAGTCCTTGAAGGTCCTCAAGGTCCCATGGACCTACCTCAAGACAGAGGTGAACGACAGGGGAAGCTACCTCTTGGTCTTAAAGCTGGAACAGGCAAAGGACATCGCCGTGGGGCGTTTGGGTAGGAAAAAATTTCCGATGGGTTACTATGTTTACGTTGGGTCTGCTATGCGCCATCTAACGGCCCGTCTGGCACGACACGGACGAAGAGACAAGAAACCTCATTGGCATATCGATTATCTCATCCAAGAAGCGGACGGTCTTGTGTCCCTGCCGGTGCGATCTTCCCAACGCCTGGAGTGCGAGTTGGCACAGGCCTTATCTTTAATGCTGAAACAGGGGCCTGCTGGATTTGGATCTTCAGAC
>JASFPF010000162.1:0-4622 GCA_050116135.1 Deltaproteobacteria bacterium
AATCGGCAAAGACCTGCCCCAGGCAGAAGCCTTGCTGGGACAGATCGAATCTGAGGCCGGGCTCCAGCGTATTGCCTTCGATACCCAGGGTCTTAAGGGCTGGGACAGCGGCCTGTTGACCTTTGTTCTCAAGGTCACGGAACAGCTTAGAGACAGAAAGATCGTATCAGAAAAAGAGGGCTTGCCTGAGGGGGTTCAGCGACTACTCGATCTTGCCACGGCTGTGCCCGAAAAAAAGGACGCCGGGCAAAGGGAAAAGCGGCCTTCCTTTTTGGAAAACATGGGCAATGAGGCCCTCAAATTTGTCAGTTCGGCAGGGGAGTTGATCGGCTTTGTCGGCGAAGCCTGGCTGGCGACGGTGAGGTTGTTTGTTGGCAAGGCCAGCTTTCGCCCAGCTGATCTGGTGCTTTTTCTTCAACAGTCCGGAGCCGAGGCCCTGCCTATTGTCTCGCTGATCAGTTTGCTGGTTGGCCTTATCCTGGCCTTTGTGGGCATGATCCAGCTGAGACTTTTCGGTGCCGAAGTCTATGTGGCCGACCTCGTGGGCATCGCCATGGTGAGAGAGATGGCCGCCATCATGACCGGCATCATCATGGCCGGACGCACCGGTGCGGCCTATGCCGCCCAATTGGGGACCATGCAGGTCAATGAAGAAATCGATGCCTTGCATACCCTGGGTGTCAAACCGCTGGAGTTTCTGGTTCTGCCCCGCATGCTGGCCCTGACCGTTATGGTTCCGCTGCTTTGTATGTATGCCAACCTCATGGGCATCCTGGGGGGCTGGATTGTGGCGGTGCCCATCTACGGCATCGGTTCTACCACCTACGTGAACCGAGTCATGACGGCGGTGGGTCTGAACGACCTGTTTATTGGTCTGTTCATGGGCCTGGTTTTTGGCATCCTCGTTGCCCTTGCCGGCTGTTTGCGGGGCATGCAGTGCGGCAGGAGCGCCTCGGCCGTGGGAGATGCGGCCACCTCGGCAGTGGTGACCGGCATTGTTGCCATTATTCTGGCCACAGCCATTATCACGGTGCTTTGTGACGTGGTGGGGATCTAGAGGATAGTTTTTTTGTCTGCCCACGGATAGTTCATTGAGGCTTTGAAGACGGTGAACCAAAAAGAAGCCCACATCACAGTGAAAGATCTCACCATGGCTTACGGCAGCTTCGTGTTGATGCGGGATCTGAATTTTTCCATCAACCACGGAGACATCTTTATTATCATGGGCGGGAGCGGTTGCGGCAAGAGCACGCTGCTGCGGCACCTCGTGGGGCTGAAGTCCCCTGCCAAAGGGGACATTGTCTATGGCGACGTCAGCTTCTGGAAGGCAGAGCCAAAGGCGCGTGAAGCCTTGATGCGTCGCTTCGGTATCCTCTATCAAAGCGGCGCCTTGTGGAGTTCCATGACCCTGGCGGAAAATGTCGCCCTCCCCCTTGAGCAGTATACGGATCTGAGTCCTCGGGAGATTCGAGAGGTGGTCTCTTTGAAAATGGCGCTGGTGGGCCTGGCGGGCTTTGAGACATTCTATCCGTCAGAAATCAGCGGGGGCATGCGAAAGCGAGCCGGCCTGGCCAGGGCCATGGCCCTGGATCCGGAGATCCTTTTCTTTGATGAGCCTTCCGCTGGTCTCGATCCTGTGAGCGCCAAGCGCTTGGATGACCTCATTCTGGAACTGCGAGACAGCCTGGGGGCCACGGTGGTGGTGGTGACCCATGAACTGGCAAGCATTTTTGCCATTGGAAACAACTCGGTCTTCCTGGACCCTGAAACGCGAACCATGATTGCCGTGGGGGATCCGAACGAATTGCTTGCAGAAAGTGAGGATCCAAAAGTGCGCACATTCCTCATGCGAGGGGAGACGGGTGGGTAGAAAAAATGACCCGAAAGGGGACGTGATCTCATGGCTAAAGAAGCGAGCAAAACCGTTGTTGGCGTTTTCGTCATCAGCGCCATTGCGTTGATCATCATCGGTGTCGTCATCTTTGGAAGTGGTAAGTTTTTCCAGAAGACGGAGAAGTATGTCCTGTTTTTCGATGGCTCTGTCAAGGGTCTGAGCGAGGGTTCCCCCGTGGTATGGCGGGGTGTTAAGATTGGCTCCGTTGACGAGATCGTCCTCCTTTGGAACTCGGAGACCATGGCCGTCAAGATTCCGGTGATCATCGAGGTGGAGCCCGATCGGTTTTCAGTGGAGGGTGAGAGACGGAAAGACACAGACCACAGGGAAGAGATAGCCAAGCTCGTCAAACTCGGTTTGAGGGCCAAACTTGCCATGCAGAGCGTCGTGACAGGGCAGTTGATGATTGACATGGACCTGCGTCCCGAGTTGCCTGCTCGACTGGTGGGCGGTGACTTTCGTTATCCGGAGATCCCTACGGTAAAGTCAACCTTGGCAGAGATTGCCGAGACCATTCAAGAACTTCCGATCAAACAGATGTTTAACAAATTGGAGAAAGCCATTGATAATGTATCGGAAACACTAGGTGATCCAGCCTTAAAAGACATCGTGGCCTCTGCCAAGGGCGCTGTTGAAAGCGCCGACCGTTTGCTCAAAGACGCTGACAAGCTTGTGATCAAGGTAGACAAAAAAGTCGGACCGCTTGCGGACAGCTTTACAACCGCTGCTGAGGATGCGCAACGGTTGCTAGAGAATATAGATAGCCGCGTCGAGCCAATGACCATGAAGATCGAGAAAACCTTTGACGCTGCGGAGGCGGCTTTGGTGGAGGCAAAGAAGACTTTGCAGGGGATAGAGGAGTTCACGGCCGAGGACTCAGCGCTGCGTTATCGATTAAACACAGCCCTTGATGA
Organism: Deltaproteobacteria bacterium; assembly: GCA_050116135.1. Lineage (GTDB taxonomy): Bacteria > Desulfobacterota > Desulfobacteria > Desulfobacterales. Next base: position 2,809 of record JASFPF010000162.1, read on the forward strand.
GCTGGCCAGGGCAGCCCGTTCGCTGCGCGTTTTGTCTGACTATTTGGAACAATACCCCGATGCCATGCTCCGCGGTAAAGGGGGACCTGGAGGTAAATGATGGGCCCTATGATTTTCCGACTCATGGTGATTGGCCTTTGTGTCTTCACGGCGATGCTGGGAGGATGCCTGGGTGGTGGCACCCAACAGAGGGCAAAGTTTTACGTCTTAAATTCCCTCTATAGCTCGAAAGCAGGAATAGAGGCGGAGACGGCCAAGCACGGCTTGGTCATTGGGGTAGGCCCTGTCCAGTTGCCCCAATATGTGAATCGGCCCCAGATTGTCACACGGACCAGCCGAAACGAGCTGAATGTGGCTGATTTTGCCCGGTGGGGAGAACCCCTGGGAGAGAACTTCGCCCGAGTGCTGGCAGAAAACATCTCGGTGCTGTTCTCGACGGATCGCGTGATCGTCTATCCTTGGAGGCGGTCTACCCAAATCGATTATCAGGTGTTGGTAGATGTAACCCGGTTTGACGGCGCGGTGGGCGGTGATGTCTCAATGAGAGCCCGCTGGACGCTCTTGGGAGACCGAGGTGAGAAGGTATTCACAAAAAGAAATTCCAGGTTAAGTGCCCGCACGGATGCCAGGACTTACGAGGCACTGGTTGCGGCCCAGAGCCGGATGTTAGTCGATCTGAGCCGGGAGATTGCCGACGAGATCAAGGCGCTTTCGAAATAGAAGACTTGAGAGATCAAGACGATGACTACCCTCTAAGAATCCCCCTTGCCGGTGATTCAGAACTTAAGAATAACGTCACTGAGGATGGGTGGTGCCTGTCAAGGGATGTGGATCACTGTAAGGATGGGAAGAGACCGCTGAGAAACAATTCCAAGCCCAGCGGTCAAAGGCTAGTGAACAAATCCAATGACGTTTTGTATTTACCCAAGAAAGGAGGATATGACGATGACAAGACGGTTGTTGATTGCAGCACTGGTTTGTGGATTGATGTTGACGGGACTCATGGCTACGCGAGTTCAGGCCTTCGACGTTTTATTGCAGGAGGATTTCGTACAACGGACTGTAGTAAAAGAATCTCTCATCAAGACGGCGGAAAACGCGATCATTCTCTTTGATGCCTCGAGCTCCATGGGCAAGCCCTATGGAGATACCGACATGTCGAGGTTGGAAATCGCTAAGAAGACCCTTCAAGAGAGAAATGCCTATTTTCCGGAGCTGGGGCATCAGATTGGCTTGTATCTGTATACCCCATGGAAGCCCATGTATCCTGTGCAGCTGTACAACCGAGAAAAATTCGCTCAAGCACTCGAACAGCTCCCGGATCAAGCAGCCAGTGGGACATTCTTGCTTAAGGGACTTGAGAGACTGGAGAAGCTCTTAAAACCGCTCAGCGGCAGGACCGCGGTGTTTATCTTCACTGACGGCACGTATAGCAAAACATACGGAGGCCCGGACAGGACACCTGCACGCATCGCCAAACGGCTCGCCAACAAATATGACGTCTGTTTTTACCTGATCAGTACGGCAGACAATGAAGTCAATCAGAGGGTATTAGAGAAAGTCGCTGCAGTAGACTTTTGCGCAAGGGTTCTGCCCTTTGAGGCGTTTATTGAGAGGCCGGAATACAACAGCGGCGCACTCTTCGTGACCAAGGCCACAGAGGAGCTTGAAACCGTGACTGAAGTCAGGATTGCTGGTGTCAAGGTCGACAACATCTTGTTCGACTTTGATAAAGCGGAGATCGGTCCAAAAGCCAGTCGGGAACTCGCAGTGCTCGCTGAGTTCCTGCAAAAGAAACCTGATGCCTACGTGGT
>JASFPF010000163.1:0-4599 GCA_050116135.1 Deltaproteobacteria bacterium
CCAAAGGTGATGATTTGGGCAACATGGCCAGGGCCACCATATTTCTCCACCACATACTTAAAGACGGCATCCCGACCTTCTATGCAAAAGTCGATGTCGATATCAGGCATGCTTTTGCGGGCTGGATTCAAAAATCGTTCGAATATGAGACCGTAAGCAATGGGATCCAAGTCCGTAATCTTAAGGACATACGCCACAAGACTGCCTGCTGCTGAGCCACGCCCGGGCCCCACAGGAATCCCTTGTTCCTTGGCAAAGCGAACAAAATCTGCAACGACCAAAAAATAACTTGAGAACCCCATCTTCCTGATCACCTCGAGTTCTCTATCAAGACGATCTTTGTATCGCTGGTGGTCATCGACCGAGAAGTCGGGGTCCCTCGAGCGTGTTGCACGCAATCGTTCTTCCAGACCCCTTGTGGCTTCTCGCTCAAGGTATTGGTCCACGTTGGCAGGATCACGGCCTTCCGAGCCGGCCCCAGAACCCTCAAGGCCACGGGGGACTCTAAATGTTGGAAAATGATAAGAACCCAGATCGAGTTCCAAGTTGCATCGATTGCCAATATCAACTGAATGCCTGACGGCATCGGGAAAGTCCGCAAAATCGAGTTTCATCTCCTCTGGAGACTTGAAGTAAAGCTGATCCGTCTTGAATCTGAGACGTTTTTCTTCCTGAACCGTTTTGCCAGTCTGGATGCACAACAAGGTGTCGTGAGCTCGGGTGTCTTTCGCGTCCAGATAGTGGCAGTCATTTGTCGCAACCAGCGGGATGGAAAGCTCCTGCGCGATCTCTCTCAAGGCACGGTTGACCGTCTCCTGGACCTGGATACCGTTATTCTGAACTTCCAAATAGAAATTTCCTTCACCAAAGGTGCGCTCATAGGCGCGAGCAGCTTCCGCGGCCTTGTCCAGGCGCCCGGCCTGTATTAACCGGGGGACTTCGCCATGGAGACAAGCACTCAAGGCAATGAGCCCCTCACTGCACTCTGACAAAATGGCCTTGTCTACCCGTGGTTTATAATAGAAACCCTCTAGGTGGGCAGCGGTGACGAGCCGACAGAGGTTCTTGTATCCCTTCGCGTCTTTCGCCAAGAGGATGAGGTGAAACAACCCCCCTTTTTGACGATGATCCCTGTCAAAACGGCTGGTGGGGGCCACATAGACCTCGCAGCCTATGATGGGCTTGATGCCGGCCTTGTACGCCTTCTCATAAAACTCAATGACGCCATACATGGTGCCGTGGTCGGTAATGGCCAATGACGACATTTGGAAGGAGGCCGCCCGCTGCAGTAGGGGATCGATGCGAATCGCCCCGTCGAGGAGGCTGTATTGGGTATGAACGTGAAGGTGGACGAAATCAGAAGAGGGCATTAGTCTAACAAGTAATTGGGGGCTTCTTTGGTGATGATGACATCATGGACATGGCTTTCGCGCAAACCGGAAGCGGTAATACGTATGAATCTGGCATCTTGGCGCAACGCTTCAATCGTTTCGCACCCGACGTAGCCCATGCCAGCCTTGAGACCGCCTACGAGCTGGTAAACACATGCAGCAAGAGACCCTTTGTAAGGAACCCGACCCACAATGCCCTCCGGGACAAGTTTTGCTTCTTGGGCGAGGTCTTCTTGATAGTACCGATCTTTACTCCCCTTCTTCATGGCCTCCAGAGACCCCATGCCTCGATACACCTTGTAACTTCGGCCTTGAAAAAGAATCGTTTCGCCAGGGCTCTCGTCAGTTCCCGCAAAAAGGCCCCCAATCATGACACAGTGGGCACCTGAAGCGATTGCCTTGGTAATATCCCCTGAAAATTTGATCCCTCCATCGGCTATCAAAGGCACCCCGGTCTTCTCAGAGATGGCCCTGCAATTCATAATGGCTCTCACCTGGGGAACGCCCACACCAGCGATAATGCGTGTCGTACAAATGGACCCTGGACCAACGCCTACCTTAACACCGTCAACCCCAGCCTTGATCAGGGCCTCAGCCCCCTCCGCTGTGGCCACATTGCCTGCAATCAAATCAATATCCCCAAAGGTCTGTTTCAACCTGTCAACCGCCTTCAAGACGCTAGCTGTGTGGCCATGAGAGGTATCAATAACGACCAAGTCAACACCGGCAGCCAGCAGGGCTTCAGTGCGTTCTTCCATGTCAGGCCCTACCCCGACGGCGGCCCCCGCCCTGAGTCTACCGAGACTATCCTTGCATGCATTGGGATATTTCTTGATTTTTTCGATGTCCTTGATGGTAATGAGCCCTTTCAAACGCCCTTTATTATCTACGACCAGAAGCTTCTCAATTCGGTGTTCGTGGAGCAACGCCTTGGATTCTTCTAGGGTAATCCCTTCGGGTACCGTCACCAAGTTCTCTCGAGTCATGACATCAGAGACTTTTTTATTCAGATTCGTCTCAAATCGAAGATCCCTGTTCGTCACAATCCCCGTCAGATGCTCCCCCTTAACGACTGGCACCCCTGAAATCCGGTACCTTTCCATGAGCGCCACAACCTCGCGGAGGGGTTTGTCAGGTGCGATCGTCATAGGATCAACGATCATTCCGCTCTCTGACTTCTTGACCTGATCCACCTCTTGAGCCTGGCTGTTGATGCTCATGTTCCGATGAATAATGCCAATCCCCCCTTCTCGTGCCAGGCTGATAGCGGTCTCACCTTCAGTGACCGTGTCCATGGCTGCACTGACGATAGGGATATTGAGTGATACCTTTGTTGTCAAACGGCTCCGCACATCAACGTCACGGGGCAACACAGCTGAATAGGCAGGCACGAGCAAAATATCATCAAAGGTCAAACCTTCCTCAAACATGGTCTGTGCCATGGGGCTTCTCCTATATCCTTTTTTGGGCTGGAATGATTAACAAATGGACATACCTTTGGCAACGATTTATTTGAGCCTACGGGATTGGGCCTTGACAAATATGGATTCAAAAAACTAACTTTAGGTTCAAGCATTAAGGGTTCAATGAGGCTTAGAAGTTCGCCATGTAGGGCGTGTTCTTGACCCGAAATGGTGAATGATTACGCACATCATGTTGATCGCCATTAATCCCAAGAATCCACAACCCCGTTTAATTCAAAGGGTCGTACAGATCCTTCAAGACGGCGGCATCATTGCTTACCCCACGGACACGTACTACGGTATTGGCTGCGATATCATGAACAAGAAGGCGATCGGAAAGATATACAGACTGAAACAAAGAAGTCAGAAGAAACCCTTCAGTTTCATCTGCTCTGATCTTAAGAATATCAGCCAGTATGCAAAGATCTCTAACTATGCATACAAGACCATGAAGCGGCTGCTTCCCGGGCCTTACACTTTTATCTTGGAGGGCTCAAAGCTCGTTCCAAAAATTATGTTAACCCGACGAAGGACGGCAGGGATTCGAGTCCCGGACCACCCCATTTGTCTGGCCTTGGTCAAAGAACTCGGGCATCCCGTTATATCGACGACTGCACCCCTTGCTGAGGGCCAAGTCCTGTCCGATGCTTCTTTGATCCATGAGGTCCTCGGAGCTCAAATTGACCTGGTCATAGACGGCGGCCCAGTGCCTGGCAGGCCTTCGAGCGTCGTTGCCCTAATCGATGACACACCTGAAGTGATACGGGTAGGTTTAGGCGATGTTAGCCTCTTCTAGTGAGAGCTTTACATAACCTCGGAAAGCGACAATTATGAGTTTTTTGGGGCACCCATCTCTCCGAGCCGTCGGCGGCCCCCGAGCCAGAGGCCGGGCGAAACGAACGGCCCACCTCAGTGGGCAAATCGCAAACTGTCTGAGGCCTTTGGGCCGAGTTTTTGCGATTTAGTGAGTGAGCACGTAGATGGGTCAAAAATCTCATATCAAAGAGCGAGACGAGGTTATGCAAAAGTCTCCTCGTGAAAGATACTGGGGCCAGTTGTCGAATGAACACCTTCTTGGGGTGACGCAACTTGTTAAGGTCTCACCAATTTATACGCCGGGTTAGATCTTCTCCCGGCCTGAAGTGAACCGCCCAGTGGATGGGTACATCAATAGGCGCTTCGGTCTTAGGATTCCTTCCCTTTCTAGCCCTGCGCTGTTTTATCTTGAAACGCCCCACACCTCTCAACTCAACCGATTCACCCGCCAACAGGCCTTGTGCCATACTCTCAAACAGGGTGTTCACCACAGTCGTCATATCCCCCTTCGTAATGCCTGGAAATGCCCTCACCAAGTCTTCCACAAGATCCTTTTTGACCATGGCCTATGCCCCCCTGCTCGGCAGGTAAAGATATCCGCAATGAAGCGCAGTTGCCGTGATCTGATCCAGCATACCCGTCCAGGTGGAAGACCCAAGAAGGTATTCCAAGAGGGAGAATTTTCTCTCCTTGGCATAAAGGACGGAGGGTTCGCCTTTGATACCCCCCAGTTTGGCTGCCATGGCAATCGCATCCTCAAGGTTGCCTAGGCTGTCTAGTAGGCCCAATGCCTTGGCCTGTTCCCCTGACAAGATGCGACCATCGGCAACGGCTTTAATCCTTTCCTTGGAGATCTTTCGAGCATCGGCCACCGCCGCCACAAACTGTTGATGCACATTGTCAATAAAGGCCTGCAGCAGTGTTTTTTC
>JASFPF010000164.1:0-4590 GCA_050116135.1 Deltaproteobacteria bacterium
GGATTTCAAAACCTTATGCCCGTGGATGGGCACTAGCTAGTTTCCATCCATCCTGAATTGGAAACTGACACCAGTGCCCACCTCTTTCTTGGGCATTCGTGGATGGGCACTAGCTAGCTGTCATTTAAGATGAGCCAAGAGAATGAACTACCCCGCCGCAAGCAGCGGGGTATCAAGAATTCAGGAGATAGAATAGACCCCCCGATTGATCACGCGGATCCACACCACCTTTTTCTACTGTATTCTGACTCCTGGATTCTTTAACAAGCATCATAGAGCTCGATGGCTAATGCATCACTAGTGGCGGCAAGCCGTGGGGAATTGAACCCAAAAGAGATTAAAGTGGGGAGAGGGACTAAATAGGGTCGTCCATCAATGCGGTCTGTAGACATCATCATAAAAAACGGATGGGTGATCACCATGGGCCCTGACAATGGCCTGATCGAGAAGGGAGCCCTTGCCGTCAGCAGAGATCGCATTGTCGAGGTTGGCCCTGAAGCGGCTTTAGACAAAAGGTATGAGGCCAGGAGAATCATTAATGCCCGTGGCGGCATTATCATGCCCGGTTTGATCAACACACACACCCACGCGGCCATGACCTGCTTCCGGGGGCTCGCCGATGACTTGCCCCTTATGACTTGGCTTCACGATCACATCTTTCCTGCCGAAGCAAAGCTGACACCTGAAGTCGTCTATCAAGGGACACGCCTCGCCTGTGCTGAGATGATTCTTTCAGGCACAACCACTTTTTGCGACATGTACCTGTTTGAAGATGCCGCGGCCCATGGAGCCAAGGACGCCGGGGTCAGGGCGGTGGTCGGTGAGGTCCTGTATGATTTCCCATCCCCAAACTATGGTCCTGTGGAAGAAGGCTTGAAGTATACAGAGACCCTCATTCGTAAATGGCAGGACGATCCCCTGATTACCATAGCGGTGGAGCCTCACTCTGCCTATCTGTGCTCTCCTGATCTGCTGAAGAAGGCCAAGGCCATTGCTGACCGGCATGGTGCGCCCATGGTCATCCACCTGTCAGAATCAGACCACGAGGTGACCCAGATCAGGGAGAAATACGGCAGGACCCCCGTTCAACACCTGGCAGAGATTGGCTTTCTTAGCACCAAGCTTATTGCTGATCACTGCGTGGCCATCACTCAGGAGGATATGGCGCTCCTGAAGGCGTTTGACGTCAAGGTGGCCCACAATCCAGAAAGCAATATGAAGCTTGCCTCAGGCATTGCCCCTGTGCCCGAACTCCTGAGGCACGGCATCACCGTGGGGATCGGAACCGACAGTTGTGCCAGCAACAACAATTTGGACCTGTTTCAGGAGATGGATACGGTGGCCAAGCTCCACAAGGCCCAAACCCTTGACCCGACAGTGATGGATGCGCCAACCGTCGTCAGGATGGCCACGATTGATGGGGCTAGGGTCCTTGGTCTGGAAGATCAAATCGGTTCCTTGGAGAGGGGAAAAAGGGCGGACATCATTGTAATTGACATAAGACAACCCCACCTTGTGCCCATGTACAATGTTTACTCCCACCTCGTCTATGCGGCTTCCGGGCACGATGTGGTCACGGCCCTTGTCGACGGACAGGTGCTCATGGAAGACAGAGTCCTGAGCACCTTGGATGTAGGCAAGGTGATGGAAGATGTGAATCGGTTCGCCGAGCGTATGGTGGTGAAAGCGGGAACCTGATGGCCGAGGGAGCGGCAAAGGTCATACTATGCCGGAAGACAAGACGTACGATATGGTGGTTCACAATGGCACCGTCCTGACGGTTAACCGCACCTTTGAAGTGCTTGAAAAGGGCCTGGTATGCATAGCCGATGGCCGCCTTGAACGCTTAGAGGCAAAAGCCTCAAGAGAGGCATTGCCCAAGGCTCGCCAGGTCATAGATGCCCAGGGCGGGATCATCATGCCAGGGCTGGTCAATACCCATACCCATGCCCCCATGAGCCTTTTTAGAGGTTTGGCCGATGACCTTCCCCTTATGACGTGGCTAAACGATTATATATTTAAAGTTGAAAGTCGTTGGCTGAACCCTGAAACGGTCTATACAGCGACGCTTCTGTCGTGTGCGGAGATGCTCTTATCCGGTACGACGACGTTCTGCGACGGGTATTTTTTTGAAGACAGCGTGGCTCAGGCCGTGGAAGCATCCGGCATGCGGGCCATCTTAGGACAGGGAATCATAGACTTCCCCGCCCCTGGTGTCCCTGAACCCGACAAAAACGTGGCCGAAGCCCTCCAGTTTATTCAAAAGTGGCAAGGAAAGACCTCGTTGATTGGCGCTGGTCTTTTCTGTCACTCGCCTTACACATGCAGCGAGGAAACCCTGAGGAAGGCTCGAAGGGTGGCCGATGAAACAGACACCCTTTTTCAGATTCATGTGGCCGAGACTCAAGATGAAGTGAGGGACATGGAGGCAAAGCACGGGTTGTCCCCCGTTCAGTATCTCGACAAGCTCAGCATGCTGAAGCCCAGGACACTTTTGGTGCACGCCATATGGGTCCATGAGGCCGACATAGCGTCCATGGCCAGAGGAGATGTTGGGATTTCGGTCACCACAGAAAGTGAAATGAAGCTCGCATCCGGGGTGCCACCCGTACCGGCATTTCTGAAAAAGGGCCTGGCGGTTGGCATCGGCACAGATGGCTGCGCCAGCAATAACAACCTGGACATGTTTCAGGAGATGGACTTTTTGTCTAAGCTACACAAGGTGAAGCATCTGGATCCCACCGTGCTCCTGGCTCAAGAGGTATTGCACCTGGCCACGAGAGGCGGTGCTGAGGCGATTGGCCTTGGAGACCAAACGGGTTCACTCGAGGTGGGAAAGAGGGCCGACTTGATCGTCGTCCAGACCCATAAGCCGCACTTGACGCCCTTATATGAGCCAGCCTCTCATCTCGTCTATGCAGCCAGCGGAAGCGATGTCCAGGATGTGATCATTGATGGCCAGCTGGTGGTTCAAGACAGAACCGTCCTCACAATAAGGGTTGAAGAGGTCATGACTGCCATCGAGGCCTTGGCACGCAAGATCGCCTCATGAGCCAGATGAAAGACAGGGGCTCACGGAAAGCTCGCCGCAGCCTTTTTCACTGGTCTAGCCAAAAACCGGTCCTTGTTACTTCCCTCTTTGTTTGACAGACAAGCGCTCATCCTCGGCGAGACATGGCATCCATGGCCTCTTTTGGCGTCGTCACATACTGGATGCCTTCCATGTTCGGCCACGTCCCCAACCCGATGACCGGTTTTCCTAATTTCAGCGCAATGCTGATCTCAGATAAGGTACCGTAGCCTCCAGAGATGGCCACCAACAGGTCCGAGCTTCGAACGATCAATACATTTCGGGCATGACCCAGGTCTGTCACGATGGGGATAGCCACATAGGGATTGGCTTGGCCCTTGTCTGGACCGGGCAGGATGCCCACCGTTTGTCCTCCCGCCTCGTTTGCCCCGCGACAGGCGCCTTCCATCACGCCTCCCAGTCCGCCGCATACCAGAACTGCCCCTGTCTTTGCGATGCCCGTTCCAATCTGTCTGGCTACCTCATAGATCTCGTGACTGCACGCCCCTGCCCCGATCACTCCGATCATTTTCACCGCAGCACCTCCTCAATAGCCATGAATGGGGTGTGAGAAATGCGAAATCCGCCATCGCCCATAACCAATCATCACGGCGAAGCGCTTGATTGTTCCAATCCATGCAATTATATAATAATCAACGCCTCAAGAAAATGCCCAAAGACACGCCTCATATCCTTCTGATTAATCCATGGATTGAAGATTTTGCTGCCTATGATTTCTGGGCAAGGCCCCTAGGACTCCTCACCATCGGGGCGATTCTCCGGATGCATGGTTACAGGATCACCTATCTGGATTGTCTGGATCGCTTTCACCCGGAGATCACCTCTAGGGTGAAGCCAGGCAGGTTTGGCAAGGGGCATTATTTGAAACAGCCCATCGAAAAGCCAGAGCCATTGCGTGATGTGCCTCGTACATACAGCCGTTATGGCATCCCAAAAAGACTGGTTCTAAAGGCCTTAAAGGCGTGCCCCAGGCCTGATGTCGTGCTTGTCACGTCCCTGATGACTTATTGGTATCCGGGGGTGTTTGCTCTCATTAAGATGATTCGGGAGATGATCCCCGGAGTGCCCATCGTCCTGGGAGGCATCTACGCTACGCTTTGTTACGACCACGCCACTGCCCACGCTGGTGCAGACGAAGTCCTCTCAGGGGAAGGCGAGGGGCTGGTCCTTGAAACCCTTGACCGCCTTACCGGCTTTGCGTGCACGCTTCGGTTTTTTCCTGACGACCTGGATTCTTATCCCTACCCTGCCTTTGATATGCAAAGCGCTATTCCCTATGTGCCGATCTTGACAGGCCGCGGTTGCCCTTTTCGATGTGCCTACTGTGCGTCAGGTTTTCTCCATCGTGAATTCAAACGCAGATCCCCTGAACACGTAGTTGAGGAAATCCTATACTGGCATAAAAAATACGCTGTGAAAGACTTTGCTTTTTATGATGATGCCCTCCTGGTCAACGCGGACCGTCATATCCTTCCCATCCTTGAAGGCATTGTGAGGCA
>JASFPF010000165.1:0-4577 GCA_050116135.1 Deltaproteobacteria bacterium
AGAGATATCGGAAAGCCCATCCGTCCGGAAGAAGTGGCAAGAGGCAGCATGCCGACGGTGTGCCTCCGGCAGGTCAAAGATCCGCTGATATGGTTTCGGGGTTACGAGCAGACGTATCTTGAAAGAGATGTTCGGGAACTGAGTCGAGTACAGGATCTAACGGCGCTTCGGACGTTGCTCCGGCTTACCGCATTGCGAACCGGACAGCTTCTGTCACCAAGCCAACTCGGCCGTGATGCAAAGCTGAGCGCCGCGACTACATCCCGCTATCTCTCTCTGTTCGAAGCATCGTTCCTGATTACCAGAATGGAGCCTTATCTGGGAAACAGATCGAGTCGTCTAATCAAATCGCCGAAACTCTATCTGAGCGATGCGGGTCTGGCAAGCTATCTGGCGGGCTTGGAGCCATCATCATTCATTCGTAGCGATCCGCTCTACGGCGCCATGTTTGAAACCTATGTGGCTCAGAATCTTCTCTCGATTCTGAGTGCGACCTGGCAAGATGCCGCCCTGTACTTCTGGACTGTGCAAGGCCGTCATGAAGTCGACTTCGTCATCGAGTCAGGGCGTTCCTGCATCGCTTTAGAACTCAAGTCATCGGCCAGGTGGCAAAAAAAAGACCTTGCGGGTCTCAACGCCTTTCTGACAACAACGTCCCACTGTAAAGCGGGCATTCTCTGCCACAACGGCGAGGACGCGGTGAACCTCGGCCCAAAGCTCTGGGCACTTCCGATCAGCCTGATTCTATCGTGATATCGGACAACTGATGAGTGTTTCCGGCGGTTTTCCTGCAATGCTTTACTCCTAACGGCTAACAAGTTGAGATATGCACTTGTTGAGGTCGGTCTTTCAGGCAGGATATCGACGCCACCCTTTCACATGGAAAGTCGTTTGCAAGCCAGGACGCCTAAGCCCTCAGCTGTGCATCACTGATCTCACAACAGCTTGGTTGCAATCTCATAAACACAGGCAAAGGCTTCACTCGACTGATCAAGCTTGGTCAGGGGCACCATCTCGGACACCATCCTATCTATCTGCTTATCGTAGACGATGCCCCCCAGATTTGTGGGGTGTATGGTGAGATACTTTTCGGAAACTAGCTGTATAATCCGCCCTGCGTTCTTGTCATGGGTGTCCCTTGTCATGTTGGTAATCATGGCCGGCTGAATTCTTTCAACTTCCCTTTGCAGGCCCTCCGCCACATCTGCCCCATCAGCGTCCACGATAGCCTCAAAAAGCTCTTTGATGGTTCGCACCTTGAGCTCATTTTTCGGATTCATGGCGGTTTCAACAAGGGCCTTGAGTGATGGTTCCCGGCTAGACAGCTGGCTCAGTCTTCGATAAACCGCATTGCGGACGAAGGCATAGGCGTTCTGAATCGATGTCGGCTGTGGCGTTAGAACAGCAATCTTCTTGTGGGCAACGAGAAAAAAATCGAGGGCATTAAAAGAAGTCCCGGCCCCAAGATCTAAAATGATATAGTCGGCAGGGAGTCTGAAGATGTTCTGTATGATTTTCACTTTTTGGGCAAACTTTGGGTTGGCCAGGGAGAGAATTTCACCAGCACCGCTGATGAGTCGAAGGTTGTCGATCCCACAGCCGATACAAATGTCTTCTAATGAATCAAATTTCCTCGTAATGAAATCATTCAGCGTACGAGGCGGACTCTTGATTCCCAATAGGGTATGGAGGTTTGCCCCTCCCAGATCGGTGTCCACCAGGATGGTCTCTTTATCCATACGGGTCAACCAAAAGGCCAGAAGGGTGCTAATGATGCTCTTGCCGACACCACCTTTTCCTCCACCCACGGCCCAGACCTCGGGCAACGCTTTCTTCTCAGCTTGCTGGCTTTCTTTCAATGTCATACCTTTCACTTGTGTCAGGAAAGTCTCACTGCCTCACAAGAGACTCCCATAAGCTCCAGATCAGATTCTGCTCCCCGTCACTTCCATGACAATACCCTTCCAAAACTTCCCGGTCAGGATCGGTCATCTCCTTAAATTGTACACCGACCACGGTGATTGTTTTTCCCTCATCGGAGACCTCCTTGCTCCAGACAATGGTACCCAAAATATGAAGTTTGGCCGCAGCAGACGGTAAGCCCAACTCGATCTTGACGTTTCTGCCCACCATCTCGGCAGACGGGCCGGTTTCATAGGTAGCGCCCAAAATAACACAGGCCCCACCGAGGGAGATGTCGTCAGTGAATCCATTAAGAAACAGGGGCGTCTTTCCTATCTCTTCTCGAAAAACCTTCATGCTCACTTTGGTTGGCAGCTGATGCCTGGCAGCCTTGCGGATCGTTTGGGAATCGATTTCCCCTCCTGCTTCCGATCGCGTCTTATAGAGTTCATCCACCAGACGTTCCACATGAGGATATTTCTCGCAAACCACCTGCACCCTTGGCTTTGAAATCTTTACTAACTCGACGCGAGTGATTGTCTCCACATCTGATTGGGCTATTCTTGCTTCTTCAAAAGGATAAATATCGCCAAAGAAATCGTTCTCTACTAAATCTGTCGTGGACTTTTGCTGGACCTTTTCCCCCTCCTGCAAAGGATGATAGATAGTCTCCTTCAAGGCGCCGGACACGACAAAACAGAGATTTTTTTGCATACTTCCAAACTTTTGCACCACCTGGCTGGCTCTAAAACGGACCCGCACCAGTCTTGCCATAAAAGCGACCATTTCAGGATATGTCATCTTGGTCAAAAAATCCTGCACCGGTGTGTCTCTTGAAATCCCTTTTCGAAGGGCCTCATGAAAAGCTGTGCCCTCTTGGTGGGAGGGCCGAACGATGCGCCACTCGGAAATCTTCGAGACAATGGCTTGCAGTCCCATACCTGCCTCAACGAAAAGCCTGGCAGCAGTCCTGTAAGAATCGGCTGCCGCATCAAAGGATTTCTTTCGAGCCAAGAAATCGGCAAAAGCGCGATGGAGTCCCGGATCGTTGGGGAAAACCTTTAGTAGGTTTTCAAATTCTCCTGCGGAATCGATGGTCAAAGATCCATCGATAATACGCCTGACAATACTGCTGTGTCCTTCAAGCTCGTCGCTCAACTTTCACTCTCCGGCGAAACGTTCCTTCCACCTTTCATGGATTCCACAATAGCATCTATACGCTTATTCATCATCTCGCCTTTTTCATAAGAGAGGCGCACAATTTCGTACAATGATTTCATCTTTGTGTCAAACTTCATCAGCATTTCACCAAGTTGTGTAAGATTTTCCATCATGGACGCAATCTGCTTCTGAATATCCTCAGGCGTTGCACCAACTTGAGCATTAGGTTGATCCTCCTTGAGTCCCTTGATCAGCTTGTCGAGATCTTCTTTTTCCTCGTCTGAAAGACCAACATCAAGCCCTATGCCGGGTTTATCAACCATGGTATTCCCAAAATCAGGATTGATCAAACTTTCTAAAGGCGTCCTTGATCCGCTTGTCTAAAGCCTCCATGCCTTCCCCGGCTCCAGACGTTACCTCGAGTGTTTCACCAACATACCTTGACCCAGGCCCGCGTCTTTTCTGAACAATGATAAAACTCAATAATGCAACAATAATCACAGAAAGGATAATGAGTATAGCCAACGGGTAACGTCCCCACGGGCCTTGCTGTACAGAATGGTTCACAGATGCAGCCTCTGTGTCAGGCACGGGCTTTGGTGTCTCGGCCATAGGAGTGTCTGATGCTTTGGGTAAAGCTGGAGATCGTATGGCTGTCTCCTGGAGAGGCTGTTGAGAGTCTCTTTGCGTCTCCCGTGCGGCTGGTCTGTCCGTTGGCCTGTCAGGTGCTTCCGGCAGTTTGACAGCCGGTTCTGTTGGTGCCCTTCTCAACGTCGCAATGGCCTTTCTTTTGTCTGCCCCTGCCAATGCCCTCTCAGAAGGCCTCTGAACGGATTTCACCACCGCTGCGTCCTCAGGGGGCGTGTCCGTCCGATAGATATCTAAGACAATGCGTTCCGGGTTGGAAAGGGTAAAGGGCTTCAGCCTAAAATACGGAAAAGGAAAGGTCACATGGGTGGCCAAGTGAGCATCTTGCTGGACAAATTCAATGGCCTCAACCCTTTTAGTTGTCTCAATCGATATCTTTGGGGGCAAGGAGGTCGTGGTATCAAGCAATACCACGGAAAGTTCACCCTTCCCTCTGACCTGAGGCTTCTCAAAGGCGGCCGGGCCACGCAATTCAAAAACGATTCTTGTAAAGCCTTCGTGCTCGCCAATTCTAATATACTTTAGTTGGGCACCTTTGGCCGAGCTCGCCGAGCACAAGAACAGGACACAACTTACCAGTGCGACCATTACAACGTGTTCAATCTTGCCCAAAGTGATCATGACAACAGGCCCTTTGATGAAATCAGAATCCCCTGAAGTTCAAACTGCATACCACAGGTCAAGACTTTTGCCAACAGTTTGAATCTTCCCAGGCGCTTGCGCTAGGGCATCTTCGACCTTGCTGGATAGGTTGAATGACCAAGCGGCTGGCAGTAAGCAGACGAGATGCTGTGGGGTCACGGCAGACAGGCGAAGGGGTTGACTTGTTCGCGAGATCTGCGTCAATAACCTATTCGTGGCGACCG
>JASFPF010000166.1:0-4572 GCA_050116135.1 Deltaproteobacteria bacterium
TCACGTGAAACATTCCCTCGTGTCCCCGTCCCTCACCCCCCATATTCGATGGCATCCCTCTTGAGAATGTCATAGTACGTCACTATTTGCCGCACATGGCGGACAGGCTCGGTCCCCCGGCAATATCCATACTTGCTCTTCTTGTAATACTTGGGTTCCCGTAACAGGGGCAATGTCCTTTCCAAAGAAGACCATTTGTTGGGATCAAGCTGCATGTCCAAGGCTAACGTCTGTGCGTCTTCGATATGCCCCTTGCCCACATTGTAGGCAGCCAGCGCCATAAGGAGCCTGTCTGATTCAGAGGCCTTCTCAGACAGCCCATAAAGCCTTCTTAAGTATCGAACCCCTCCCATGATGCTCTGGTGGGGATCCAGACGATTCTTGACGCCCACATCCCGGGCAGTCGGCAGGGTAAGTTGCATGAGTCCCCTCACCCCAGAAAAACTTCTCGCCCAGGGTCTGAACTGAGATTCCTGATAGATGAGGGCCGCAATCAAACGCCAGTCAAAACCATATTGCTCAGCGGCCTTTTTTATCGTCTTCTCATACCGGGGCAGGCGAGAGTCGATCCTCTGCTGAAATTTCTTGATGTCAAAACGATTGAACCTTTCCACGTCGCCATAGTACCGATTGTATATGTCCTTGAAGGTACCATCGCCTTCGATCATGCCAAAGAATTCATTGATCTTGTCCAGCAGGGCTATTTCTCCATGTCTTACGGCCCAGCCCAAAGCCTGGAGTTTCTGTATGGGAAAAGCGATGCGAATGTCCGGGTAATACCGACGATTCAACAGGGCCACATTGGAATCTGCAATGGTGACCTCAAGTTTGCCTTCTGCTACGGCCTCTATCAGCTCTTCTGTGGGGACATCTTCCTTGACCTTGATCGTTATATCAAGCCCGCCTCGCTTCAGTTGTCGCAGTCTGTCCTCATAGGAGGTCCCCCCTCGGACACAGATGGTTTTTCCTCCCAGGTCATCCATGCCTTTGATGTCTTTATTCTTCTTGTGGGTAATGACCATCTGCTGCACAGGCAGGTAGCCTTTTGAAAAATCCACCCGTTCCAACCTTGAAGGCGTAATAGTCATACTGGCCGCCACCACGTCTCCCTCCCCCTCGTTCAGCAAGGGGAGCGATCCTTTCCAGGATTCAGCCACTTTCACCTTTAGTTCCACGCCCAGGAATTCAGCGAAGGCCTTTGCTAAATCGTATTCAAAACCCATGTCCTGATCCCGGTATTTGTAGTAACAATGGGCGTTGTTCCGGGTTATCACGGTTATTGTGCCTGATGCTTCAATGCGTTCCAGGGCATTATTGCTTCCACAAGCACCTAGACATAAAGACGCCACAAGCAAAAGAGCAAAGCACTTTTTCCATGCCAGAAGAGGCGATCGGCCCATGTGCATCATCTTCCCCACAAGTGTCTCTTTGACCCTTTTACACGTCCGCTTTCACTGTCACGTAATACTGCTGACTTCCCCGTTGTATGAGCAGCACCGCAGATTCCTTTTGCCGATATTTGACCACCGCTTCTTTGAAGTCGTCCACCGTTCTTATCATCATGTCATTGAGCTTGCGCAGAATGTCACCGGGGCGAGCCCCTATGCGCTGAAGATAGGAGCCCTCCCGAAGTTCTGTGACCACCACGCCATCTCTTGCCGCTATCTTGAACCTGTAGCGCAACGCTGTGGAGATCTCCTGCACGTACACGCCCAGCGACCTATAACCGAGGTCCTCGGCCAAGGCTTCGGGGAATGTGCGGGACAAAACCTGGGTGACGTGAGCCCTGCCCTCTTTCCAGGTCGTTAGCGGGATGACATCCCCCTCGGAAAAATCCCTGATGATCGCATGATAGGTCGCCTTGGATGTCACACGCCTGTCCCCCAGGGCGGTGATCACATCACCGGCTCTGAGGCCAGCCTCCTGAGCAGGGCCATGTTCTGTTACTTCGGATACCAGCACCCCTTCTCCCCGTGGGATATTGAAATAGTGGACAAGCTTCGGGTCAAGATCCTGGACAAAAAGACCAAGCCAGGGAATATGTATCTCGCCGTACTTGATGAGATCTTCCATAACCCGCTTGGCCCTGTTGATGGGGATGGCAAAGCCAATACCCTGTGCCTCTGAATAGATGGCTGTGTTGATGCCAATAAGGTCGCCGTTGATATTCAGCAATGGGCCTCCACTGTTTCCAGGGTTGATGGATGCGTCGGTCTGGATGAAGTTCCGATATGTCCGCTCCGCAGCCTGCACAGACCGGTTTAGCGCACTAATAACCCCTGTAGTCACCGTATGAGAAAACCCAAATGGATTGCCAATGGCAATGACGGTCTCTCCAATCATGAGGTCATCGGAATCACCCATCTCGATAGCTGGCAGGGTCCCTCCAGCTTCTATCTTCAAGACCGCTAAGTCAAAATCCGGAGCTGCCCCCACAAGCTCGGCATCAAACCCCCGCTCATCTCTGAGCATCACCCTGATCTTTGCACTTCTTGCAATCACGTGTTCGTTGGTCAGGATATAGCCCCGCCTTCCGTCAATAATGACGCCGGAGCCTAGGCTGTGGCCCTGATAACGCCGCTGATAACGAGGTTCAAAGAAATCCCTAAAAAAGGAATCGAAGAAAGGATCAAGGCCACGATCAAAGAAAGGGTTGGAGCCCGCTATCACCTCATATTCGCTGCTAATATTGACAACAGCAGGACTCACTTTCTTGACTGCTTGCACCACAGGGGTCTCCCGAGAAGGAGAGACGGCCCAAGCATTTGCCGATACAAAGACAACCATTGCCAGGGCCAGAAAGATTCCAAAACGACCTACACAACGATTCATGGAACTCAATGCCTTCTTATCATGGGTTTCAACCCTCAAGCCCTCTTCCAAGCCTTACGATTCGACCGCCTCGAAGCTTACCCTGATATAGCGGGCGCGTCGCACCCTGTCTCTTGACATACCTTTTGACAAGTCGCTACACTTCGTATTGCAGCGACCTTATCTTCATCGCCTGGCGCACCCACACAGCTGATTGGGCCACAACAGGTTGCACCCGAGTCGTCGCTGTTGCCAGCCATGGGGGAAAACGATCTCTCCATGGCTCAAAAGGGCACACGTCGCTTATAAATTGATAACAAGGAAACCATGAACCGTCAATCCTTAGAGGACATACTGCCCCTCGTTCGCCATCCCAGTCATTACCTCGGTTCGGAGGTCAATACGGTGCGAAAAAATCCAAGGCGGGTTCGGCTCCGGCTCGCCCTGGCCTTTCCTGACCTTTACGAAATAGGCATGTCTCACGTCGGTATCCAGATACTGTACCATGTGCTGAATGCTCGAGAAGAAATTGCAGCGGAAAGGGCCTTTGCACCAGGTCTTGATCTCGAGGCGGAACTGCGAGCCACCAACACCCCCTTATGCTCCCTTGAGACGCACACCCCCCTTGCAGACTTTGATATCCTAGGTTTTAGCTTGTTGTATGAGCTTACTTTTACAAATGTTTTAAATATGTTAGACATTTCTAACATTCCTCTTTACGCGCGAGACCGAAACGGCTCACATCCTCTTGTCATCGCTGGTGGTCCCTGCACCTTCAATCCAGAACCCCTGGCCGAGTTTTTCGACGCCATGGTTATCGGAGATGGTGAGGAGGTCGTCATTGAACTGGCAGACGCCTGGCTCCAATGGAAGGAAGCTGGAGGTGCTCGGCAAAGACTTCTTAAAAAATGGTCACAACTTGAGGGTGTCTATATTCCTTCTTTCTTTGAGGTACACAGAAACCCAAAAGGCGTCGAGGTCCTTACGCCGCGGTTCTCCGAATACTGTGCTGTGCGGAAGGCCTTGGTTTCCGACCTCAACCAGGTGCCTTATCCAGACCGCCCTGTGGTTGCTTTTGGCAAGCCCATCCACGACCGGCTGAGCCTTGAGATATGCCGGGGCTGCACGAGGGGTTGCCGTTTTTGCCAGGCGGGAATGATCTATCGCCCAGTGCGGGAACGTTCTCCAGAAACCGTCCTTTCTCTGGCAGATCGCGCCTTGGCCAGTTCCGGCTATGAGGACATTTCCCTGCTCTCTCTCAGCACCGGCGACTATGGTGCCGTCCAGGTCCTCATAGACCGGCTCATGAGCCGATGTGAGCCAGAAAATATTGCTGTTTCTTTGCCTTCGCTCCGGGTTGGCAGCCTGACGGAAGCCCTCATGACCCAGATCAAGCGCGTGAGAAAAACTGGCTTCACGGTGGCCCCTGAAGCCGGGAGCCAGCGTCTTCGTGCAGTGATCAACAAGAACATCACGGAAAAGGCCCTGGAAGAAACGGTTGAAAACGCTTTTAGATTGGGCTGGCGACTCATCAAACTTTACTTCATGATAGGGCTGCCCACAGAGACTGAAGTAGACCTCGATGCCATTGTGGCGCTCGTGAGACGGTTGCGAAAGATTGGGGCCTTGCGCACAGGCCGCAAGGATATTGCCGTTAGTGTCTCCACCTTCATTCCCAAAGCCCATACCCCGTTTCAGTGGTGCCCTCAGCTGTCACTGACCGAAACCAGGGAAAAGGTGCACTGGCTCCGAAACAAGCTC
>JASFPF010000167.1:0-4560 GCA_050116135.1 Deltaproteobacteria bacterium
AGTTATAAACGAACGGGGTCACGTGGTCAAAGTGGAAAAAGGGTTGGCAAATAACATCCTGACTGCGAGAGCCTTGTCTTGAAAACCCATGTCTGTCCTTGGCGACACGCCTACCTGTTCGACAATTTCCTGAGGCGGTTCCTCCATGACCCAAAAAAGATACTCCGGCCCTATATTCATCCAGGAATGACTGTGCTGGACATTGGCTGTGGCATGGGGTTCTTTTCCATCGGCATGGCTCGTCTCGTCGGCAGCCATGGCAGAGTTATTGCTGTCGACCTCCAGGAGGAGATGCTGGAGGTTCTCAGGAAACGTGCCGCGGGAGCCGGTATGGGATCTCGCATCCAAACTCGCCGCTGTGCTCCCGACGATGTTGGCATAACAAGCCCGGTTGATTTCGTCCTAGCCTTCTGGATGATCCACGAAGTCCCAAACCCCACAAGACTCTTTCGGCAAATCAGAACTGTCCTTAACCCCCATGGTCACTTCCTTATTACGGAACCAAAGATCCACGTTTCTTCAAAGGACTTTCAGCAGACTCTGGCCGTGGCCAAGTCGGTGGGTTGGCGCTCTGCCGGAGATGCTCCCATTCGACTCAGTCGGTCAGCGCTTCTTCGTGTTGCTGGGCCACAGGAGACCCGACAACTCCCTTTGGCCAGGGCCTGAGCGCAACGCTTTGTCACGATGCTAGTCAGTCAGTAGTGGAATTCGTGCTTTTTGTAGCCAAAAATTCTGAAGACAACCAGGAAAACACGAAATTCCTCTGCAAGTCTTTTCTTTGTGCTTTCGTGTCCCCTCGTGCCTTCGTGGCGATGTTTTTTCTTGATTCCGGCTTGCCCGGGTTGAGGTTCTAGGCACCAAGCCTCAGCTCTGTGGGAATCAATGCTATGCAAATAGCGAACAAGGGATTCTGCAAAGGTCCGAGAGCACAGGGGTATGGCAAATCGGGAGTTGATAGGGATACAAGGCTCTGATACAAGGCCATAACGTGGATCAATCGGAATCAGGACGAAACTCAAACGCATGGAGGAATGATGGGAATCAAAGAGCGCCTGGCAGAACGCGTCGAACGTTTGGCACGCCTAGTCCCTGGGATAGGCAGTTATCAAGACAAAGAAAGCCGCAGGGATGCGGACAAAAGGCTTCGAGTCACCTTGGCCGATCGTCTCGATTCGGCCAGGAAAACCGTCGAAGAAGTGATTGCCAAACTGCAGACAGAGAGCCATTTCGATCAGCTGGACCGCCTGGGTCGTTTAGAGCGAAAGCTCTATCAAGCAGCCGACTCGATCCGGTTTGCCAGCTATGGCTATTCAGGGGTATTTGACGCGATCAAGCTGGATGAGGCCAAGCTCGATCAGCTGTATGCCTTTGACATTGCCCTGGCTGAATCGGTGTCAGCCATCCAGGAGGCCGCGAAGAATTTGAGGGCCTCACCGCCCGAGGCCATGAGAACGGATGTCATAGAGCCGCTGGCCCAGGAAATCGCCTCATTCAACGGCAGGCTCCAGGAAAGAACGGCCCTTTTTCGAGAGTGACGACTTTTAGCGTACCGTATTGAAAAGGCACGATTTTTGTATGCGGGTATTGTTTTTGAAATAGGGCTAGACTGTAAATCATTCTATCCGCATAGGAGGCCATTATGGGTGTGTTTTTGGAAGTGATCGAGTGGTTTGATGAAACCGGCGATGTCATGGTCCACCGAATCCCTGAGACAGGTTCAGGAGACATCAAGATGGGCGCACAGCTCATTGTAAGAGAAAATCAGGCAGCTGTCTTCTTCCGAGACGGCAAGGCCTACGACCTCTTGGGACCTGGGCGTCACACCCTATCCACCCTTAACCTCCCCCTCATCACGAAGGCCCTTAGCCTCCCCTTTGGGTTTAAGAGTCCCTTCCGTGCGGAAGTCTATTTCGTCAACTTGAAGGTCTATACGACCCTGAAGTGGGGTACCAAAGAGCCCGTGGCATTTAAGGACTCACAACTTGGGCTGGTTCGCCTCCGGGGATTTGGCAACTATACCATGCGTGTTGTCCAGCCCCTGCTCTTCATCAATACCCTTGTGGGCACGCGGGGCGTTTTTGAGACAGCCGCCATTTCCGATTATCTTCGAGACGTCATCGTTTCTCGTTTGAATGACTTGCTGGGGGAGACCCTGGACACTATTTTCGATTTGCCAAAAAAATATGATGAATTTGCCGTTGCCCTGAGAAGCCGCGTTCAGGATGACTTCGAACGTTACGGCATTGCCTTGGTGGATCTTTATATCAACGCCATCACCCCGCCCGACGAGGTCCAACGGATGATCGATGAGCGTAGCGGGATGGAGGCCGTGCAGAACCTGGATCAGTTCCTAAAATTTAAGGCAGCAAAGGCCATGGGAGATGCCGCCGTAGGAGGGGCAGGAGGCACCGGCGCCGCCTCAGAAGGCCTTGGGCTGGGCGTCGGCGCAGGCCTCGGCATGATGCTCCCGGGCATACTCCACAAAGCTATGGCAAATGTGGGACCGCCCGAGCAGACCATTGCCTGTCCAAAGTGTCATGCCCCCATCGGCATGGACGCCCGGTTTTGTCCCAACTGCGGACACCAGATGGTCGTGGTCAACCGATGTCATGCATGCAACAAGGACCTACCACCTGAGGCTCAGTTCTGTATGGTTTGCGGAGCTCGGGTTGAAAAGCCCGATATTACATGCCCAAAGTGCCAGGCCCAGGTGTTGCCCGAGGCCAATTTCTGCAATCATTGCGGCGAGAAGATCCGATAGTGCTTTCCGCTAAAAACGATCAATATCACTTACAGAAAGGGTTTCGAGGATTCCATCACGTTGAGGTGTTTTAGACACTTTATACTTTAGGCACTTTTTCAAAGACCTATGGACCTGTTTCTTTCGACCCGTTGCCCACAGTGCGGTGCTGACATCTCATTCGACGAAGAGAGCACCGTCATTCAGTGTGAATACTGTGGGTGCGCCCTTCACATCACAGGTCGTTCGGGGGTGATGCGGACTTACGTGGCACCTCGGAACGACATCAAACAGATGAAGCAAGCCATCCATAGTGCCATGAAGGGTATCAATGCCAAGGGAGCGCTGGTGAGCGAAAAACAGCTCTTTTTTGCTCCCTACTGGCGAATCAAGGGGATGGTGTTCAGATGGATATTTGGCAAGCATGTCCGGGGTGAAACCGTTAAGGAGCTGAAGACCAAACAACTGGACCGCACCTTTCCGGCCTATCACGGCATCAACATGGGGCTTCGCTCTCTGGGCATCCGGCCCGGGGCCTTGAAGCTCCTTTTTTTTGATCGCTCGGAGATGTCCAAACTGGGATCTACGGTCAAGGTTTCGGTGCCTTACAAAAAAGCAGTACAGCATGGGACGTCTTTGACCCAGGTGGGTCTGGACGAAACGGACATACGGGTCCACTTGGATCGAACCCGCTTGATTGGTGAGCGATACAGCATGATCTATTTCCCCTTCTGGATGATCAAGCTCTCATGGGGAGAGGAAGCTCGTATCTTGATCCTAGATGCCGTGGCCAATAAAGTGACCCGAGTTCTCACACAAGAGCAATGGGAAGAGATGATGGCCAAGGCGGCAAAACAACCTGCCATGGCCAGTTTTAACAACGTCTCGTTCATTCCATTCAAGTGTCCGAACTGCGGGTGGTCGCTTCCCCTGAATCGTTTCGACATCATTCATCTATGTCCAACGTGTCAGCAGGCATGGATGGAACGCGGTGGCCGCTTCAAAGCAGTGCGCTTTGAGGTAGCGGCCCCGCCAAAAGGCGGAGACCAACCCCTGGTTTATTTGCCGTTCTGGGTCTTCCAGGCCGAGATCCATTCTAACGGACAAGCCTTGAAAACGGCGGCAGACCTGCACGCGTTTTCCCTCTTTTTTTCTACAAGGGCCGCTCAGAGCGAGGGCCAGCGGCCCCTTCGGTTCTATGTGCCTGCACTGTCGATCCGAAATATTTCAGCCCTAAACAAGCTGGCTGTCGGTGTGACTCAGCAACAACCTGTCTTTGATCCAATGCCCAGGGAAAGGCTTGCCGAATGCAAATTGAGGGGCGTGTTCTTACCCCCAAAGGCGGCCACAGGCATGGCAGATATCTTGCTCTGCTCCATGACCCCTGCCAGCAATGGGAATCGGCAGCACGTCTTACAGCATGCCGATATGACTATCAGCAAAATGCAATTACTTTGGTGGCCGTTTTATGAACAGCGCCTTTTTCTGAGAGATGCCATTTGTCATGCAGGCATTCAAAAGGGCGCGGTCGCCAAGGACACCTGAAGGGAAAGTAAGACTTGATTATCAAATTTTGGGGCGTTCGAGGGTCTATTCCTGCACCTATGGGCAGCCATGAGGTGAGAGCAAAGATTGTCTCGGCCCTGAAGAGGGTCTCAGGGCATGATCTCAGCGATGACCGCGCCGTGGAGCACTACGTTGATGGGCTTCCCCCGCACATAAAAGGAACATACGGGGGCAACACCTCCTGTGTCCAGTTGCAGGCTGGGGATACGACTATCATCTTTGATGCAGGCTCAGGGATCAGGATGCTTGGCATG
>JASFPF010000168.1:0-4556 GCA_050116135.1 Deltaproteobacteria bacterium
GCGTTACATGAGCGTCACGATGGATCCCATCGGTTTTGTGCAGACAGGGGCCCAAAAGGTTCCCAGGCATTGGAGCGTCTCAGATGTGGAAGGGGTGTTGATCATTGATGAGAAATACCTGCGAGGGCTGAAAGATGTGAAAGCCGGGCAGCGCATCGTCGTCATTTTCCACTTCCATCGAAGCCAGACGTTTACCTCATCCTTTCTCATCCAGACGCCCCCACACCGTGGGCGAAGTTTGGGTGTTTTTAGCATTTGTTCACCGATCCGGCCCAACCCCATCGGCATGTCGGTTTTAGAGGTCGTTGGCATCGAAGGAAACCGGATTTCGGTGAAAGGACTGGACATGGAGGACGGAACACCTATCCTGGACCTCAAGCCCCATATTGAAGATAAATACAGTTGCCCCAGTTTCGAAGGCCAGCGTCGGTCCACCACATCCTGATTGAAGATCCCGCCATCCCGACTCGCGGGACAGGGAATCTTTGACTGTAAGGCAGTTTGCCATTTGCAGATACGCTCCCTAAGCCCGCAGTCCCGATGAATCGGGACGGGGAAGGCGCTCGCTTGCTCGGTTCAACACCCTGCCTGGTTTCTGTCCAGGAATGCTCCTTTTTTTGATAAAGTAAAAGCATCATGAAAAGCTTCAGGCAAGTCTATTACAATGCATTTTCTCGGTTCTACGACAAATTCGTTGCCCTTCATTCAGCTGATGCCCAAGGGACCTTGAGGGGATTCTTTTCTGACAAGGTCCCCGTGATGGAAGGCAGCTTTGTCCTGGACATATGCACGGGAACGGGATCCCTCCTGTTGTACCTGAGGAAAAAGATGGGCGTCGATGGGCTTGTGGTAGGGACCGACTTTTCCATGGGCATGCTGAAAGTGGGCCACAAAAAAACCAAAATCTATGAAAACACATGTTTGCTGGCGTCTGACGTGGCTTATCTTCCTTTTGACGCAAACATATTTGACGCCGTTACGTGCACCCATGCCTTCTATGAATTAAAGGGCGAGACGCAAGATAGGGTGCTGAGTGAAATTGTTCGAGTCCTCAAGCCAGGGAAGCCCTTTCTCATGATGGAACATGATGTACCAAGGAGCCCCTTGATAAAGGCTTTGTTCTACCTTCGTCTCTTTTCTATGGGTGCCAAGAGAGCCATCTATATCTTGCGACATGAAAGAAGGACCCTGGAAAGGTATTTTGACAGTGTCGAAAAGATAATAACCCCAACCGGCAGATCAAAAATCATGATATGTTGTAACTGAAAAGGCTTGCCCTCTGAACAGCCTTATGATAGTTTCCCATGAAATTCCAAGATGATACATTGCCGCTTCAGGGGGCAGTATGGGACGAAGTCTGGAGACCTCCCCGCTGGTGGAGCGAGGGTGGTTTCTGAATCGATTAAGCGCTCGCTAATCCCGCTGCTTGCAGCGGGATTAGCGAGCGTATATAAAACTAGTATTGTTCCTTACGGTCGAAGATTCCCTGAAGCTTGCTGCAGGGTCTTCAATTTTGGAATAACACACGTCAGCGGGGGCACAGGAGGCGAATCATGGAATGGGTCAATGCGGTTGTACTCATAGGGCTGCTTGTTTTTACACTGCAGCAAAAAAGACGGCTCAAAGGTTTGGAAGAAAATCTTCCTTTACGGAAAAGCAAACCGGGGTCGCAGGCAGACATGTTGGCCTTACACAAAGACATCCTGGCCTCATACAGGGAGGTACTGGCCGCTGAGAAGGACATATTGGCTTCACTCAAAGAGATGGTGGACAATGTGAAGGCTTATCGTGACGGTCCCACACCAAGAGAACGGAAAGGCGAGGATAGCGTCACAGAAGGAGCGGTTGAACAAAAGCAGCGCAAAGAGAGGGCAGAAGAAAAATCTAGGTTTGAGAAAGAAGTGCAGGAAAGAGCAAAAACCATCGACTGGTATGAAAAGGAATTTTCCGTGGGATTAGATGCCCTCCTCGAACTCTTTCTCCACGTTCCTCTGGGTGTGCGGGAATCCATCATCAGCAGAATGCCAAACAGTGTTATCAAGAAAGGATTTCAAAGGCTTTCCGACAAGGGCCTCAGTAGCACTGTAAAGGGGCCATAAACAGATACGCCCACTAACCCCGCTCTTGCTACGTTACCCTATCGCCTATCCAGGAATTACACAAACCTGTGTCAATGGAGCAACAAATCAATTAGTGGTTCCAACAACCTTGCGCCTACGGCGACACCTGTAAGAAATACAGGGTTTCTTTCGGTAAAATACATGCTTTACCCTATTTACTCGCCTTTCAATTGCATTATGATGACAGTCAGCGGGAAATGAAGCGTTGTTTGATTTTCCATGAGAACATTGAAATGATGATCTTCAATAAGGAGGCGAGAAGATGGAAAGAAAAATTGAATGGGAGACGAACCTAGGCGCAGCCATTGCTCGAGCCCAAGGAGAAAACAAGCCTGTGCTCCTTGACTTCCACAATCCTAACTGAATTGGTTGTAAACAGATGGATGCGGTTACGTATCCAAACGTTGATGTCATCCAGTTTGTCCAGGGTCATGTGGTCCCCGTACGTCTGCCTTTCGACGCAAAGCCTGAGGCAGACGATTTTAATGTGAAGTGGACGCCTGCCCTGATCATCTTGGACCACCACGGTGGCGAACACCATCGAACCACGGGTTTCCTGGCACCGGAGGAGTTCCTTCCAATGATATTATTAGGCATTGGGAAGACCCATTTTGAGCGGGAACAATTCACGGAAGCCATCACGAGTCTGGACGCCCTGCTGAAGGATTATCCCAAAAGCGACTCGGCCCCAGAGGCGATTTATTACCGGGCCGTGAGCCAATACAAGAGCACCCATAACGCTGAGCCTCTAAAGGCGGCTTACAAAAAACTCCACGCCGAGTATCCGTCGAGCGAATGGACGAAAAGAGCAGCACCCTATAGGCTCCTTTAACGAGAAGCTGATAACCTGACGTTTTTTGCCCTAGCGTTTCAGGCATCAAGGATGTTGGACTTTTGTTGCCACGGCGGCTCTGGCTGGAGCGGTTCTGCAATCTCTGATCTGGCATGATAATTGCTTGAATTATTAGGATCTTGGATAAGACACCTGCCAGAGACCAGGGCCACCATGTGAGACAGAGGACGCTGGAACTCTTCCAGCTTTTCTTGCTCGTCTTTGCCTTCTATGCGCCACTTCAGGGCCCTAGAAACCAACACTTGCTCGTCTCATTGGCCTGCCTCGTCGCTGCTTTTGTGGTTGGAAAACTCAAGACCCCCTTTGCAGAAGCCAGCGACAAGGAGAACCAACGCCATGATAGCAGCAAGAAAGACACGACAAAAGCCACGGTCCAAGCCCTTGACTGGCTGTTAAAAAGCAAGAATTTGTTGCTTCTCACCGACGCCATACAGTGCCTTTTTCAGGATCTTGGTGTGGTCGTCTCGCCGTGTCCCGATCACCCTGCCGTTGACCGTCTCATCAGAATACCAGGCGGCGGCGTCACTTGGGGCCTGAAAACACTAAGCGATGTGACGACCCTGGATGAAGACTGGGACCAGTGGAAAGAACTTGACAGTTTTGAGCGGGGCAAAGGGGG
The DNA here is from genome assembly GCA_050116135.1 of Deltaproteobacteria bacterium. Taxonomy (GTDB): domain Bacteria; phylum Desulfobacterota; class Desulfobacteria; order Desulfobacterales. Next base: position 3,593 of record JASFPF010000168.1, read on the forward strand.
AAAACGTCGTTTGCTGATCGTCGCCAGCAATGGCATAACGGCGCAAGGAGATAGCGGACAAAGATACAGAAATTACTCGGTCAATGTCCAAAAACTTCTCTCTGCTAAACAAGTGGTGGCCATGACCACGCTCACCTTGGGTAAGATCTACCTGTTGTGCAAAAAGAAAAATGGGGATATCAAGACCATCTTCGATCCCATTGAACACCATCCTGGCGGCGTTTTTCAAGTCAAGCACGCTGCCAAGTAGTCTAATTCTCCAAGCCCCCCCTGGTTACACGCCTTTCAGCCTGTCTGTTCAAAAAAGCCCATAGAAGACCCGGCAGCAATCTGCAGAGAATCTTCGACCGTTCGGTTCAAAAAGTTGAAACAGTGATGTTTTCATTGACACAGGCGTTGATGGCAAGTAGGTTGAGGTTGTTCGGTCCAGCTGTTTGCCTTCGGCTGAGTGTTTAGGCTCATGAGAAGGAGCCGGATCGAGTACGGAAAGCAGGACCCGTATTTTGGAACCCACTTCAATCCCGCCTTTTTTGTTAGCGATGCGATTTTTGTGGCCCCTTCCAAAGTAACGCCCCTGAAATGCTGTACGAAACAACGAGGAAGGAGGACAAGCGCTATGGCAGAAGGCACAGTGAAGTGGTTTAGTGACCAAAAAGGATATGGCTTTATTGAGCAGGACGGCGATAAGGACGTATTTGTTCATCACTCTGCTATTGCCGGGTCTGGTTTCAAGACCTTGGCTGAAGGCGACCGGGTGACCTTTGACGTAGAGCAGGGCACCAAGGGTCCTGCAGCGACCAACGTGGTTAAGGTATAGCCCAAGAGTTTCAACATCAAGGGCATCCCGTCGAGGGAAGGTGGGATGCCCTTTTGTTCTGGAAGATTTGAGGATGGTTGGCCAAAGGATTTAGCCGAGGGGGGGAAAGGATGAAAAAGGACGACTTAGTCAGGTTTGTTTCACAAA
>JASFPF010000169.1:0-4556 GCA_050116135.1 Deltaproteobacteria bacterium
AAGAGTATCAAGGCATTGCAAAGGCTTAATGCTGTTGGCTATGGAAAAGAAGGCACAGGCCTTGAACTCGATCTGGTTTCCAACCCCGCAGGGGCATTTCTACCGCCTGCACAGGCACAGGCCGAAGAAAGATTCCGAACGTTTTTGAACAGGCAATGGGGGCTTGTTTTCAATCGCCTATTTACATTTGCCAACGTTCCCCTTGGCCGGTTTCGTCAGTGGCTTGATCAATCAAGCAACTTTAGCAACTACATGCAACGCCTTATCTCAAGTTTCAACCCTTGCGCTATTGAAGGGCTCATGTGCCGCACCCTCCTCTCAGTGGCTTGGGATGGCTATGTCTATGATTGTGATTTTAATCTGGCCAAATCACTTCCCCTGGCCGGTTCAAAAACCCATATTTCCCAGATGCAAGGTCCTCCCAAACCGGGGGCCCCCATCGCTATGGCTGACCATTGCTATACCTGTACAGCCGGGGCAGGCTTCACATGAGGCGGGGCCATCGAAACCTGAGTTCAGGTTTGGGTGTGAAAAACATGATCCATTCTAGAGACAAGACCATGGTTTTAGCTGGCGACATTGGTGGGACTAAGACACATGTCGGTCTTTTTCGCAGGGGAAAGCGGCGCCCGGCCTTAAAGGTGTTGGAGACTTATGCCAGCCAGAAAGTGCCGAATCTCGAATCTATCATTGATGACTTCCTTAGAAGACATCAGGCTTCCCTGACCAGCGCATGCTTCGGCATTGCCGGTCCCGTAAAGAATGGACGATGCAAGACAACCAACTTGCCTTGGGATGTCTCTGAAAGGAAAATCAAGAATCGGTTCGGCTGGGGCCGGGTGCGCCTGATTAACGATTTGACCGCTACCGCCTATGCCGTTCCATTGCTGACCAAAAGGGAGTTATTTCCCCTGAATCAGCCAAAGAGAACAAGAGGGGAAAACCTGGGGCTTATTGCCCCTGGGACGGGGCTGGGCATGGCCTTGCTGGTTTGGGAGGGCGGACACTATATTCCTGTGCCCTCAGAAGGAGGCCATAGTGATCTTGCCCCGAACAATGATACTGAGTTGGCCTTATGGCAGTATCTTCATCAGCGTGTTGGCCACGTGAGCGCAGAGCGGGCTTTGTCTGGACCGGGGCTGGTTATGATCTACGGCTGGTTAAAACATACGGGGCAGTGTGCCGAACCGAAATGGCTGGCTAAAAGAATCAATGAAGGTGATCCACCAAGAGTGATTTCCGAAGCAGCTCTGGTAGAAAAAGAACCCCTTTGTGTAAAAACGCTGGATCTCTTTGTGTCCATACTGGGGGGGGCAGCCGGAAATCTTGCGTTAACGGGACTCACAAAAGGGGGCGTTTATCTGGGAGGGGGCATCTGCCCGAAAATCCTGCCTAAACTCAAGGAAGAGAGGTTTATGCACCCATTCACCAACAAGGGAAGATTCAAAGCATTACTTGAGGAAATACCTGTGCACGTGATCCTAAACGACAAAGCCGCGTTGCTAGGGACGGCACATTGTGCTTTCGCCATGTAGAAAAAAGGAGGATCCATGGACTTCACGAATCTGCCGGCTGCCAGGAGCTTTGTGGACAATGGTCCGGGAGAAAGCTTTTTGGATGGAGAGGTCAAATGAGCCCTGAAGAACTTAAGCGATACATGGAACAAAACAAGGAAGGTGAGTACCTGGTTGTGGATGTTCGACAGCCCGAAGAGTACGTTAGAGGGCATATTCCGGGAGGAAAGCTCGTTCCGATCAGAGAGCTCGTTGCCGACCTTTCCAGACTACCCCCTGACAAGGATTTGATCTTTTACTGCCGCAGCGGCGGGCGTTCCGGAGCGGCGACAACGATTGCTATGGAAGAAGGAGTGTCCAACAAGAACATATACAACCTGGAAGGCGGAATCATGGCCTGGGAGGGCAAAACGGTGCCTGATTATCCCAGAATCCAGGTTTTTGACAAGTCAAGCAGCCTTTCTGAACTCCTTTTGGTGGCCATGGAGCTGGAAAAAGGGGCCCTTCGATTTTACAAATACGTGAGAGACAGGTTTTCCTCAGAGCCGCTTTCAAAGACATTTGACCAACTGTCCATGGCAGAGGTGGCCCACGCCAAAGCGGTTTACCGTTACTGGGAGAAAACCGAAAGTGATCCACCGGAATTCGAGACGGCCTTTGAAGACCTAAAGGGGGAAATCCTTGAAGGTGGGGAGAACTTGGTTGACGTTCTTCGACGCGCTGAGGCCATGGAAGGCAATACCTGTCTGAACCTCATAGAATTAGCACTGCAGATTGAAAACTCCGCATTTGACCTCTATCGAACCATGGCTGAAGAGACGGAAAACAAGGAGGCCCAGGAGGTTTTTCTCTCCATCGCCCAGGCAGAGAAAGGACACATGAAAACCCTCATTGATGCGGTAGGTCAGTGTGATGAATGGGACAAAACAGACCAGAAAGCTTGAATCCGGCCCAGCTACAAGGAAGGCCCCGATAAGAGGCCAACGCTAGAGTCCTCTTTGCCGGATGGAAATACGAATACTAAAGCACGAAATTCGAAACAATATCAAATGACCAAAATCCAAATGACCAAAACGCTCTTATGGCCAAGAGGATCCCTGAGGACAATCGCCGCAGAATGTTTAGGGCTTTTGAACATTAAAATTTCGAATTTGTTTCGGATTTCGATATTCGTATTTCGTATTTATCCTCTTTGACAACATGTCTTCAGCGGCAGAGCCTTTTTAGACTCTCACCAGCAGAGCCGCTTGGTTAACTCTCATTTAATGGGGTGACCTATGTTTGAAGAACTCTGTAAAATGACGCCGGGGTGTCAGCCGAAGGCCTTTGAACAAACCATCCAACTGGCCGTAGAAATCGCCCGTGAAGGCAGAGAGGGGCGCAAGATTGGCACTATGTTCATTCTCGGTGATGAAAAAACAGTCCTGAAGCAATCACGTCCCTTGATTCTGGATCCTTTGCAGGGGCACCCGCCAGACCTCAAGAAGATTTCTGATTTCAACATGCGGGAAACTGCAAAGGAACTCGCTCAACTGGATGGCGCCTTCGTCCTTTCGGCGGACGGTGTTGTTCTCTCTGCCGCCCGTTACATCAACGCTGATTCCACGGGAATCAACCTGCCCCTGGGATTGGGCGCGCGCCACATGGTCGCTGCAGCCATCACACAGGCGTCCCGATCTGTTGCAGTCGTGGTGTCCGAGAGTTCTGTGGTGAGAATTTTTCACCGTGGTAAAATGGTCGCAGAGATTATTCCGGAGATCTGGATGCTTGGCCAAGAGAGTATCCCCTTAGAAGAGCCTTATGTGGAACGTAAAACCGCCGGCCTCAGAATCGTCGCCTCAGAATGTCAGGATCAAGCTGACAATGGGAAATCAGATGCCTCTTGAAAAGGCCCACGTTTTCTATGAAGATGCCACCTCACGGCTTGGGCACATGAGAAGAAAGCCTTGCATAACGCATTTGAGCGAAGATTATGAGCCAAATTCGCCCCCTTGAGCTGAGCGACCGCCCCATGGTTGAGGATTATCTGCGGCGCTATCCACCGGAGACTTCTGAACTGACCTTCACCAACCTTTTTGTCTGGCGCCATTCAAGGCCTGTCTTCATTGCGGAGGTGGAAAATTCGATCGTCTTCATCACCAAGACTGGTGATAATAGCGACGAGGCAAGTTTTATTCTTGGGCAGCCTATCGGTGAGGCCTCATTGTTAAGTGTGGCCAATGCCCTCGGTATTGAGGTAGCGGGCTTTGTCCGCATTCCCGAGAATACGGCCGGTACATTGCGGGAAGCGAACCTGCGAGTTGACCCCGACAGGGACAATTCAGACTACGTCTACCGAGTCACAGATCTCGCCGAACTGGCAGGGCGGCGTTTTCACAAGAAACGCAATCTTATCAAGCAGTGCCTTGCAGCCTACGCATGTGAATACGAGGCCTTTACGCCGACACTCATAGCCGAGTGTTCTGATATGCAGGACCGCTGGTGCAAGGCGCGCCAGTGCGGACAGGATCCCGGTTTGTGCAGCGAGGCTGTGGCCATTGGGAACCTGTTTGACTACCTTGAAGACCGTCAGCTCATCGGCGGGGCCATTCGCGTTGACGGGCACATTCAGGCCTATGCCGTTGGTGAGGAATTGAGGCCGGGAACCGCGGTTTGCCACTTTGAAAAGGCCATGCCTGATTTCCGTGGCCTTGCCCAGCTTATGAACTGTTGGTTTGCCAAGCATGCTCTGAAGGACTTTGAATTTGAGAACCGTGAACAGGACCTCGGCATTCCGGGGCTGCGCCAAGCAAAAGAAAGCTACTACCCTCACCATATGGTTGACAAATTCAATGCTTGGTTCTCGGCTGCCCGCTCTGACATACCTTTGCCGGTCGAGCCTCGTGAATGCGCAAAACATGGGGTGGACGAAGCATAGAATGCGCTTCGCATAACCCACTTGAGAGCTTTGCACAACCTCGGAAAGCGACATATTCAAGAGCGAGATGAGGTTATGCAAAGTTCTCTTTGCGCGACGATTGTGAGCACACGTCATCCTAAACA
>JASFPF010000170.1:0-4518 GCA_050116135.1 Deltaproteobacteria bacterium
ATATGGCATGCCCTCTCTGTGGGTCACACAAGCCCTTTACCGACAAAGCGGTGAGTCGAGTCAATTTAGATGGTTTTGTATTTCTTCGCGCAGGAAATGGTGAACGAGAAGTCGCGAGAAACTCAAAATCTCAAGGGATCTCCTTGTCAGAAATTGGTGAGAGGGAAGGTCTAGGTTGGTTGAAACGACAGGTAATTTTCAGGTGTACTGAGATCATTAGGAAACTGGCTGCGTAATAGGAAAAGTTAAGGGCTTTGCCCAAAACAAAGGTTTGACCATGACGGTTCGCCAAACGGCTTCAACAACCATGTTGTGGGTGAAAGAGTTTTCGACGAATATCTTCCTGAGGTTTGGCAGGGGATTATTTAACATAAGCTTCTTCCAGCGCAACAGGAAACAAATCAGCCTTTGTCTTTTGATTTGGGTCGTCGGCTGCCTGGCCGGCTATGGGATACTCCGAAGTGCGGTGAAAGGCCTGAAGGATGACTTCTACCAGGTTGGAATGGAACAGACCCGTAATCTTGTCGCCCAAATAGGCCCATCCCTTTTGGAAAATGACGTCTTATCCCTGAACATGGCTATTGGAGAGCTGGAAAGCAGTGCAGGTTTGATATTTGCTGCCATCGTGGACCACCAAGACAAGATTGTAGCCCATACGGATTCGAGATTGGTCAACCGGGCGCTGCCTCCCTTGGGGCGTCAAAGCTACCAAGCGACCATAAAGGGGGTCTCCGTTGAAGAAGGCGTGTCAGTCAAGAATGAAAAAACCGCTAGATTCTCCTCCCATGTGGTCTATTCCGGCGTAAAAATCGGCAAAGTCTATCTGGCCCTATCGGCAGCTGACCTGTACGATTCTGTGGGAAGGGACAGGACCGTTTTTGTCTTCGGGGTCGTTTTCGGCCTGGTGTTGTTATCAGCCATACTCGTGACCATGGATCGCCTGGCCGTGGCAAGGGCCCTGAAGGCCGAAAAGGCCCTTGAGGGTATGACCAGGATGGGGCCCTATTTGTTGGAAAAAAAGGTGGCACAAGGGGGGATGGCTGAGCTTTTTGTGGCTGGCTACGAACGTCAGGACGGTTTTCGCAAGACGTTAGCTGTGAAGAGAGTTCTCCCCCATCTTGCTGCGAATTCGGACTTTGTCAACATGTTCATCCGAGAAGCAAGACTGGCTGCCTTGCTGCAGCACCCGAACGTGGTCCAGGTTATTGATTTCGGTAAGATCCAAAACGTCTATTTTATTGCCATGGAGTATGTCCGGGGAAAGAATCTGGGCGAAATTATGGCCACCCTGAAGGAGGGGATGACCGTCGACCAAGCTGTTTTCGTTGCCTCTCAAGTGGCTATGGGGCTGGAGTACTCCCACTCGAAAAAAGACGACAAATCAGGTGAGGCCCTCAACATTGTCCATCGCGATATTAGTCCCCAGAACATCCTGATTTCATTTCAAGGAGAAGTGAAAATAAGCGATTTCGGCATATCCAAGACAAGCTCTGAGCCGAGCTTGACCCACTCGGGCGTTATCAAGGGGAAGCTTGCCTATCTATCTCCAGAACAGGCCTTGGGGCAAACGGTAGACCACCAGGCAGACCTATATGCCCTGGGCATCGTGTTTTATGAAATCCTTTCCGGGAAAAGATTGTATAAATTCACCAGTGACATAGAGGCCATAAGAACCATCCCGGAAAAGGAGATAGCACCCATTAAAGATTGCCGGCAGGACATTCCAGACGAGTTGAATCGCATTGTCATGAAATGCCTGGAAAAAGACAAGAGGCTTCGATATCAAAGCGCACGAGAACTCCGGCAAGACCTCACAGCCCTCAGACAGGGTCTCAGTGCGAGGTACGACAGGGTCAATCTTTCAGACTTTATGAGGAGACATTTCCAGGCAAGGAACAACGCGCCTGAGAACTAGTTTAAGGATGGATCATGTCACCACACACAGGACCACGGTGATGTTGTCGTGGCCTCCGGCCGATTTGGCAAGGTCAATCAGTTTGTCCGCCCTTTCATGGATAGCCCCATTCAAGGAAAGGGCTTCCTGAATCAATGTGTCATCAACCAAATCTGTAAGCCCGTCCGAGCAAAGCAAGAAGAGATCGCCCGGCAGTGCTTTGCCTCTAATGAGATCGACATCTATTTTTTCTTTAACCCCCACTGCCCGGAGTATGACACTTCTAAGGGGATGGTGCTTTGCTTCTGCGGCACTGATGATCCCCCGATTGACCTGATCTTGGACAACAGAGTGATCTTCGGTTAATTGTTTAAGCTGAGCGTTTCTAAGGAGATAGGTTCGGCTGTCTCCTACATGTCCTAGAACAAAAGTGTCGTTGCAAAAGGCCATCAGTTCTGCAGTGCAGCCCATGCCCTTGTGCCGGGGCTCAAGCCTCACGTGATCAAGGACGCCTTCATTGGCTCCTTCAAAAGCCCTTTGCACCAGGTCTGCGGTATCATCTTCAGCACGGATCAGGGATCCTGAAAACACTTCGACCGCGGTCTCAACAAAGATCCGGCTAGCCAGCTCGCCGGCTGCCGCGCCACCCATGCCGTCTGCCACAAGGCAAAGACCCAGCCCAGGCTTTACCACAAAACTATCCTCGTTCTTGGCCCTTTTTAGACCCACATCTGTTTTGCCAAAAAAGAGCATTCGCCCTTACTCTTCCACCTTTTTCTTCCGATGTTGGACGTAGGCGTCACGAATGGAGATATAGGGATCAATGGCCGCCTCTTTGAGGGCCTCGTAGTCGCCAATCTTAAAAGAGGTCTCGTTCACCGTATCCCCGGCGGTAATGGCGATGGACGCTTCCATGGGCTTCACGTAGCGAACCGGATCTAAGAAACTATCCCCCACGAGCCCCACGGAATCGCGGAGAGTGGAAGGGCCCAGAAAGGGCCAGACCACGTAAAAGCCATTGCCGATGCGCCACCGGCCAAAGCTCTGCCCCAAATCCTCATCAGGCGGGTTCAGTGCCGGGTGCTCCTTTGCGGGATTGGCCAAACCGAACATCCCCACTGTCGTATTCAGGGCGAATCTGCCAAGTTCGCCCGCAGCCGCCTTGCCCTTTGCCTGTAAAAGGCAGTTAACAAAGCGAATAGGAAAGGCAAGATTATAAAAGAAATTCTTTACGCCTTTTCTGGCCCCTTCCGGCAAGGCCCATCGGTACCCCCTTGCCACAGGCTTCAGGACCCAGAAGTAAAGCTTATCGTTGAAATGATACATGCCCTTGTTCCAGTAGTAGATAGGATCAGCGATCTCCACGATCTCCTCTTCCTCTTCTTCGTCGTCTTCAGGCGAAGAAACAACATCTACGGTTACTCGTGCCATTTCCATACCTGCGGGCACGCTTTCATTGACGACCGAATATTCCTTTTTTTGGCTGTCAAGATCCCATGCCTCTGCCCATACAAGAGAACAGAAAGGGCTCAGCTTGAAGACTGAAATCACTAGGCACACACTCACGATAACAACAGCAGATGGTAGACATTTCATAGGATCCCTGGCTCCTTTCGTCATTTATCACGGATTTATGACTTACCCACCTTTTTCCGCAGGATTTTTAGCAATGCTTCGGGAGGCTTCTTCGAAAGGATGCTGTTGAATTGGCTTCGGTAGTTCTTGATCATGCTCACGCCCTCAATAATGACGTCATAGACCTTCCATTGATCATTCTTGGCGATCATCCTGTAGTCCATGGGGATCTCGTTGGTGCCTGTAAGAATTTTACTTTGAACCTCGGCCTTGTTATCTGAAATGAGGCTTTCTTTGTGAAAGAGCACTTTTTCGTCTTTGTAGGCCAAGATTCTATCCATGTAGACATCTCCAAGAAGCTTTCTAAAGAGGTCTTCAAACTCTTTCTGTTGATCGCCATTGAATTTTTTCCAGTTCCGACTCAGGGTCCTCTTTGAAAGTTCGGTATAGTCGAAAATGTCATCAAATATGGACCAGATCTTCTCTTCCTTGGCCTTTTTCCCAGATTCGCCTGAGGCGGGCTCCCGCAACACATCAAGCACCTTGTTCACGTATGCCTCAATGGTCTGCTGAGGCACGCCCGCGCTCACATGAAGGGGAAGAATAAAAAGGGCCATCACCGTCATCACGGTCCATTTGAGAATCTGTCTTTTCATGCCGACGCTTTTTGACTGCTCATTCATCTTCTTCCACCTCCTCGTCCTCCACGTCTCCAAAGGCATATTTGCTGATCAGTTCCCCAATATCTATCGGCGATTCCGTCTCCGTGATGGTGTCTCCAGGTTTTAGGAGGTCATCCGCGCCCCCAGGATCGATACTGACATATTTGTCTCCAATCAGGCCGGCTGTTTTGATGGAGGCAATGGCGTCATCATAGATCTTTATGTCTGGCTTGATTCTCAACTCCACCATGGCCAGCAGGTCATCCTGATCCAGCTTAAAGCCTGCCACCTTTCCTATCTCCATCCCGAGCATTTCCACAGAATTGCCGACTTTCAGGCCGGACACCGAATTGAACCGCGCGTATAGGGTGTATGAATCGTCGCCAA
>JASFPF010000171.1:0-4495 GCA_050116135.1 Deltaproteobacteria bacterium
TGTGCCCACCTCACCCGCAGGCAAAACCATATTAGTCATTGATGACGAAGAATGCATCAGAGATTCGTGCTGTCAAGCCTTGACCAAAGCGGGCTATCAGGTGGAAACGGCTATCAACGGAGAAGTGGGCCTAGCCAAGGCCAGGGAAATGGGGCCGGACGTAGCCTTGGTGGATCTTGATATGCCAGGTGCTCATGGTTTAGAGGTCATGGACCGATTGAACGAGATGAGTCCGGATACGATCAGAATACTGGTCACAGGAAATACCTCTTTGGATTTAGAAGAAGAGATCATCGGCAAACGTCGAGCCCTGTGTTACCTGGCCAAGCCCTTCACCCCAGATGAATTGAATCTGGTTGTGCGACAGGCATTAGATAGTAGGGACCCAATCGAACGGAAGGAGGATTGCCATGGCTCTTGATCCAACCAAGTACAAGGACTGGCAGATTTCTGAAGATGCCGAGAAAAATATGCCTATGCCAGATGAGTGGAGGGAAAAACTGGGCCTCGAAAAAGAGGAGGTCCTCCCCATGGGGAGGTTGGCAAAGCTTGACTTCCTTAAAATCATTGACCGGCTGAAAGGCAAGCCCGATGGAAAATATATAGAGGTTACTGCCATCACGCCCACGCCGCTGGGCGAAGGCAAGAGTACGACTTCATGCGGCCTTATGGAAGGTCTCGGCATGCGCGGCGTGAACGTTGGCGGTGCCCTCAGGCAGCCTTCAGGCGGCCCCACCATGAATATCAAGGGCACGGCGGCTGGAGGCGGTATATCCCTGCTTATACCCATGACCGAGTTTTCCCTGGGGCTTACGGGCGATATCAACGACATCATGAACGCCCACAATCTGGCTATGGTGGCCCTTACCGCCCGCATGCAGCACGAGCGCAACTACAACGATGAGCAGCTTCAAAGACTCACTGGTATGCGTCGCCTGGAGATCGATCCTACGAGGGTGGAGATGGGCTGGATTATCGATTTTTGTGCCCAGAGCCTTCGCAACATTATTATAGGGATAGGTGGCCGTATGGACGGCTTTACCATGCAGTCCAAGTTCGGCATTGCCGTGGGTTCCGAATGTATGGCCATCCTTTCCATTGTCCGGGATCTGGCAGACCTGAGAAAACGCCTTGATGAAATCACCGTGGCCTTTGACAAGAGCGGCAAGCCAATCACTACGGGCGATTTGGAAGTAGGCGGCGCCATGACCGCATGGATGCGCAATACGATCAATCCAACGCTCATGTGCACTGCCGAGTACCAGCCCTGCATGGTACATGCCGGGCCTTTTGCCAACATCGCCGTGGGGCAGTCTTCCATCATTGCAGACCGCATAGGGCTTAAGATGTTTGACTATCATGTCACTGAGAGCGGTTTTGGTGCGGATATCGGGTTTGAGAAATTCTGGAATGTGAAATGCCGTTACAGCGGCTTGAAACCCCATGTGTCTGTCTTGACATCTACAATTCGGGCCCTCAAGATGCATGGTGGAGGCCCCAAGGTTGTCGCAGGCCTGGCGCTTCCTGAAGCATACGCTAAGGAGAATGTAGAATTGGTGGAAAAGGGTTGCGAGAACATGGTCCATCATATCAAGACCGTGCGCAAGGCAGGCATCAATCCGGTGGTTTGTATCAACTGCTTCCACACGGACACTGATGATGAAATTGAGACAGTCAGAAAGGCAGCCGAGGCAGCAGGGGCACGCTGCGCCAAATCTACGCACTGGGCCCATGGCGGTAAAGGTGCCTTGGAGTTTGCCGATGCAGTCATTGATGCCTGTAACGAAAAGAGCGAGTTCCAACATCTGTATCCTCTGGAGATGAAACTTCGCCAACGCGTGGAAACCATTGCCAAGGAAGTGTATGGTGCAGAGGGCGTGGCCTGGACACCCGAGGCTGAGGCCAAGGCCAAGATGCTTGAGGGGGACTCCAAATATGATGACTACGCCACCATGATGGTGAAGACGCACCTTAGCCTGAGCCACGACCCGGCCCTTAAGGGGGTCCCCAAGGGATGGACACTGCCGATTCGCGATGTGCTGATCTATTCTGGAGCCAAGTTTCTGTGTCCCTGTGCAGGTACGATTAGCCTCATGCCTGGAACTTGCTCAAACCCGGCCTTTCGTCGTGTTGACGTGGATGTGAAGACCGGAAAAGTGAAGGGGTTGTTCTAAATGAGTCATGGATGACCCATCATGAATCAGTGATCCATGGTATGGTCCATGGCACCGGATAAACCATAGACAATCAAAGGATCTGGATGGCATTGTGAATAACAAAGAAGCGATGAATACAGAAATAACGTCCTCCTTGAAACCATCTGGTGCTGTGATGGTCGTAGGGGCAGGGATCGCCGGTGTGCAGGCAGCTCTCGATCTGGCAGACTTGGGATTTAAGGTCTATTTGGTAGAGCGGGGACCAGCCATTGGCGGAAAGATGGCTCAGCTTGATAAGACCTTTCCCACCAACGACTGTTCCATGTGCATTCTTTCACCCAAGCTCATTGAGTGTGAACGAAACACAAACATTCAAATCATGACCCTGGCAGAGGTGAAGGATGTCCAAGGTGAGGCGGGCCAGTTCAAAGTGACCTTGCTCAAAAAACCGAGATATATCGACGAAGACCTTTGCACCAACTGCGGGCAGTGCAGCCTTTACTGCCCGAATCTCGTTCCAGACCTTTACAATGAGGGGATGTCGGGGGTGAGAAACCTTCATATCCATTTCCCTCAGGCGATTCCAGCCGTTCCGTATCTTGATCCTGCGAAGTGTCTGTTCATGACAGAAGGGGTCTGCCACATCTGCACCGCTGCATGCCAGAGAAGGGCGATCGATTTCAGTCAGGAAGAAAAATTGTTGGAGCTAGACGTGGGAGCGGTGGTGCTGGCACTCGGGTTTGATACCTTTGATCCAGAAATCAAGCCTGCTTATGGCTACGGGCAATTCCCCGATGTGCTCACCAGCATTGAGTTCGAACGCATCCTTTCTGCCACTGGACCCTCCGAAGGCCATGTTCGCAGACCTTCTGACGGCAAGGAGCCAAAAAAGATCGCCTGGATCCAATGCGTCGGTTCAAGGGACCCGGCCATAGGTCGGGGGTATTGCTCTTCAGTGTGTTGTATGTACGCCATCAAAGAAGCGATGCTGGCCAAGGAACATGCCACGGATGAATTGGACACGGCCGTTTTCTACATTGATGTCAGGTCCCACGGCAAGGATTTTGAGAAATTCTATAACCGGGCAAAAGAAGAGACGGGGACACGTTTTGTCAAGTCGAGAATCGACACCGTCGCTCAAGATGAATCGACCCAGGAGCTCATCATTCGTTACATGGATGAGGCTGGGATGAGGGTTGAGGAGCGGTTTGACATGGTGGTCTTATCCGTTGGCCTCGGAGCACCTCTACAGGCCGAGGAGGTCTCGAGGAGCTTAGGCATCTCTTTGGGTCGTTACGGCTTTGCTGAAACCAGCAGCTTCGAGCCAGTAAACACCTCCAGGGCGGGGGTCTACGTTTGCGGTGCCTTTCAAGGCCCCAAGGATATTCCTGAATCGGTCATGGAAGCAAGCGCCTCTGCTGGCGCCGTGTCTGCAAGCCTGGCCGCGGCTCGGCATACCCTGACTAAGACCTACGCCCGCCCAGAGGAAAGAGATATTACCGAAGAGGAACCCCGTGTAGGGGTCTTTGTCTGCCATTGCGGCATCAACATCGGCGGCGTTGTCAATGTCCGGGAGGTGAAAGAGTACGCCAAGAGCCTACCCCACGTCGTTCACGTGGATGAAAACCTCTTCTCCTGTTCTCAGGACACCCAAACTGAGATCAAGCAAGTCATCAAGGACCATAACCTGAACCGCTTTGTGGTTGCCTCATGCTCACCGCGGACCCACGAACCCCTATTTCAAGAAACCCTCCGTGAAGCTGGTCTCAACCAGTATCTTTTTGAGATGGCCAACATTCGGGACCAATGTTCGTGGGTCCATGGGAATGAACCTGAAAAGGCCACTGAAAAGGCGAAAGACTTGGTCCGAATGGCTGTGGCCAAAGCGAATTTGATTCAACCCCTGGTCGAGCCGACGGTGCCGGTGACGAAGGCCGGGCTCGTGGTGGGTGGTGGTGCAGCCGGCATGGCTTGTGCCCTGAATCTAGCCGACCAGGGATATGATGTCCACCTTGTAGAGCGTGAGGCATCTTTGGGAGGACAGGCGCGTCAACTTAATGTCACCTGGAAAGGAGAGCCAGTCCAGTCATATCTTGAGAAGCAGATCAAGAGAATAGACGACCATCCGCGTATTCATGTGCACATCCAGAGCAGGGTTAAAGACGTAGAGGGCTTTGTTGGCAACTTTGAATCAACTGTGTCTGACGGGCAGAGCAAGGAGGTCAAGGTCTCACATGGTGCAACGATTCTGACAACGGGCGGGGAGGCCCACACGCCTTCTGAGTATCTTTACGGTCGGGACCCGCGTGTGTTCTTGTCCTTAGAATTGGACAAGGAGA
>JASFPF010000172.1:0-4483 GCA_050116135.1 Deltaproteobacteria bacterium
GATAAGGTCGTCTTAAACTGCAAACGGCGCCCTTTGGGGACCACATGGTCGGTCAGGGCCGCCCCGTCAGGCTTAAGGAGAAAAAATGAAAGTCAGAGCCTCAGTGAAAAAGATGTGCGCTAAATGTAAGATCATCCGTCGCAAGGGAACGGTGAGGGTCATTTGCGAGAATAAGAGACACAAGCAAAGACAAGGATAACACGGCCCATTGTGGGTTGGATCAGGCATAACGAATACGAGAGTGAGGGGGCAGACGATTGGCACGTATAGCAGGTGTTGACCTACCAAAAGACAAGAGAGTAGAGATAGCGCTGACCTACATTTACGGACTGGGCCGGAGTGCCTCCAGAAAGATATTGAGTGAAGCGGGCGTAGACCCTGATACCAAGACGGATCACTTGGGTGAGGACCAAATCAGCGAGATCCGAAAGATTATTGACAGCCAATACAAGGTTGAAGGAGAACTTCGGACTGAAGTGTCCATGAACATTAAGCGACTCATGGAACTGGGTTGTTATCGCGGGCTTCGGCATCGAAAGTCCTTGCCGGTCCGCGGGCAGCGCACGAGTACCAATGCTAGGAGCCGGAAGGGACCTCGTCGGACTGTTTCAGGAAAAAGGAAGAAATAGGAAGGGAAAAAGGACGTATCATGGCAAGAGTTTCTAAGAAACGAAAAGAGAAGAAGCACATCTTGAACGGGGTTGCCCATGTTCAGTCCACATTCAACAACACCATCGTGACCATTACGGATCCGGGTGGCAATGTCGTCGCGTGGTCCAGCGCAGGGGTTCAGGGTTTTAAGGGCTCCCGGAAAAGTACGCCTTTTGCAGCACAACTTGCAGCACAAGACGCAGCCAAGAAGGCCATGGAACACGGGATGAGAAATGTTGAGGTGTACGTGAAGGGACCCGGTGCTGGTCGAGAGGCTGCATTGCGGGCGCTTCAGGCTGCGGGATTCAATGTGGTTTTGATCAAGGATGTGACGCCGATTCCCCATAACGGATGCCGACCACCTAAGCGCCGAAGGGTATGAAAGGAGAAAGGTTTTGGCACGACATATCGGTTCAGTGTGCAGGCTCTGCCGCCGCGAAAACCTGAAAATGTTTCTGAAAGGAGACCGATGCTATTCTGACAAGTGTGCCTTTGACCGCAGGGGCTATGCCCCAGGGGTTCATGGACAGAGGCGCAGGGCCAAGGTCTCGGACTACGGCATCCAACTCAGGGAGAAGCAGAAAGTCAAGAGGATGTATGGCTTGCTTGAGGGGCAATTTCGCGGGTTGTTCAAGAAAGCGGAGCAAAAACGGGGGGTGACGGGCACGAACCTTTTGGTTTTTTTGGAGCGGCGTCTAGACAATGTAGTCTATCGTTTGGGTTTCGCCAATTCCCGGACAGAGGCCAGACAGTTGGCCCGTCACAACCATTTCACGGTCAATGGCAAGAAGATGAATATCCCGTCGTATCTTGTCAAGATAGGTGACGTGATTGAGGTGCGGGAAAAAAGTCGAAAGGTCCGGGTCATCTTGGATGCCATAGATACGGTCGTTCGGCGAGGGATACCGGCATGGCTTGAGGTGGAGCAGGAGGCTTTTAGAGGCACGGTCAAAGCTTACCCGACCCGGGACGAGCTGACCATGCCGATCCAGGAACAGCTTATCGTAGAGCTTTATTCAAAATAGTTGGAAGGGATGCTGTGGGCGGTTCAGCTTCGCCTTTGAAAGCAACAGTAAAATTGGAGACTAGATGATGTCATCAGGATCGAATCAAGTCATGTACATGAACTGGCGTGAGCTCATCAAACCCAAGCGGGTTGAGGTCACCACTGCCACCAAGAGCTATGGAAAGTTTGTCTGCGAGCCCTTGGAGCGTGGTTTCGGCACAACCATCGGCAATGCCATTCGGAGAATTCTCCTTTCTTCGATTCATGGGGCTGCCATTGTTTCAGCCAAGATAGACGGTGTCATGCAGGAGTTTGCGGCGATACCGGGTGTGCTGGAGGATGTGTCTGAACTTTTACTCAACCTCAAAGAAGTGCGGGTGCAAATGTCAGACCCTGAAGCCCGAGTCCTTCGGATTGAAGCCTCAAAAGAAGGAGAGATCAAGGCCGGAGACATCATCACAGACGGCGGCGTCCAGATATTGAATCCGGAGCACCATATTGCAACGCTATCCAAGGATGTTAACCTAAACATGACCATGACCGTTAGGGTAGGCAAAGGTTATGCACCGGCCGAGATGAATCAAGGGGAGGATGATCCTGTTGGCACCATACCTATCGATGCGGTGTTCTCTCCTATTCGGCGGGTCAATTACGTTGTTGGAAATGCCAGGGTTGGCCAGAGAACGGATTATGACAAGCTTACCCTTGAGGTATGGACCGATGGCAGTGTCCTTCCAGAAGATGCGGTGGCCTATGCAGCCAAGATACTCAAGGAGCAGATAAGCATTTTTATCAATTTTGATGAGGAGCCAGAGCCTGAACCGGAAGAACCGGAAGAAAAGGAAGAACCCATCAATGAAAACCTTTATCGTAGCGTGGAGGAACTGGAACTTTCGGTCCGTTCGGCAAACTGTCTGAAAAACGCCAATATTGGCTATATTGGAGAGTTGGTCCAGAGGACTGAACAGGAGATGCTCAAAACGAAGAACTTTGGGCGGAAATCACTGAATGAGATCAAGGAAGTGCTTGGAGAAATGGGATTGTCTCTTGGTATGAAGCTTGAGGGTTTCACGCCGCCGGCGGGTGAGTCTGAAGAAGGAGAAAAAGGCGACCTATGAGACACCAAAAAGCTGGGAAGAAGCTCAACCGCACGGGGAGCCATCGCGATGCCATGTTCCGGAACATGGTCACGTCCCTTTTCACGCATGGCCGAATTCGGACAACAGATACCAAGGCCAAGGAGTTGAAGCGGTGGGCTGACCACATGATTACCCTGGCAAAAAGAGGTGACCTTCATTCGCGACGCCAGGCCCTGGCTGTGATGAAAGACAAGGCAGTAGTCCACAAACTCTTTGAAGACGTATCCGAACGTTTTGGTGACAGGGCCGGAGGATATACGAGAGCAATCAAAACAGGCAGGCGACGGGGAGATGCAGCACCCATCTCCTTGGTAGAATTCGTTACCAGGGAAGAGAAGAAGAAGGGAAAAAAGAAGAAAACCAAGGAATCGAAAAAGGGCGCTGCCAGGGGTAAAAAGGAAGGGCCTTCCAAGTCAGAAAAAAAGGAAAGGGCGAAAAAGACTGAACCAGAAGACAAGGCGTTAGAGCAAGGGGTCTCGGAAACGACGGAAGAAGCTGTGGCTGAACCAGAGGGCGAGGCAGGCGGCCAAGAAGGGGTCACCACCTCTGAAGGGACACAGATTGACTCTGATGCCCCGGAGGATAAAGAGCAAGCGTAGCCGACGCCTCAGTATGCCTTACCGTCTCCACGTTGTTGCGGAGATAATGTCAGGCAAGACAAAGAGGGTGCCCGTTTTGGGTGCCCCTTTTTTTATTGTCGCAGAAAGCTTATCCTGCTCCATCGGGCTCCTCACTGATGAGCCAGGGTCTCCTTTAGACAGAGACTCGCCAGAAACGCAATGAGGCTACAGACAAAAAGTATAAGAAAGGCCTCCTTGTAACCGGCTATCGTAAAGGCTCCCTCCACACGGCCGTGGCTTTCCAGGACATGTCCTAGCAGGGGTTGGAAGACCGCCCCTCCAGCGAAGGGGAAAATGTTGACCAATCCGGTGGATGTCCCCGATATCTGTATGGGAAAGAGTTCTTTTGTAGTGGTGAAGCCGATCACCACGATGGCACTGGAAAATATGCCCAGCCCAAGGCAAATCAGATAAAGGCCTAAAAGGCAAAGCGCATCCGTGTAGAAGGCCAAAAGCGCAGTCAAGCAAAGCAAGACAAAGCTGGATAGCACAAGCACCGGTTTTCGCCCCTGGAAGACTCGGTTGGACAAAAAGCTGAGCATGGGACTTCCCGCAATCATGCCAATGGCCAGCAGGGATAGAACCTGGCCTGCCTGGGCCTTGGTCAACCCATAGACCTGCATGAGATAGGGCCCGCCCCACAACCCGCCAAAAGAGAAAAAAACAGCACAATCAAAAAAGAACCAAATCGCAACAGGCCAGAACCGTGGTGAAGTGATCACCCTTTTCATGCCTTCCAATAGCCCAACGGCTTGCAAACTTGGCCCTGAAGGCTCTGAAGGTGAAGGCCAGCCCAAATCAGCAGGCCGGTCCCGGACAAAGAGCCAGACCAGAATGGCCAGTAGCAAGGTAATGATGCCCACGACTACAAAGGAAAGCCGCCAACCGATCCAGGTGCTGAGCTGGGCTAGCGGCGTGGTGGCGGTCAGCGTACCTATGCCACCCATTGCCATGAGAATGGCAGTCATGGTAGCGAACTCCCTGATACGAAACCATTCTGCCAGCGTCTTCATGGTCGGCACAAAGAGCATGGAGACGCCTAACCCGACCAGGGTACGCCCCACGAT
>JASFPF010000173.1:0-4477 GCA_050116135.1 Deltaproteobacteria bacterium
AGCTCCGGAGGCTTGTGCTCTATCCGCTGAGCTAATCGCCCTCGAGGAAGCACCCAAACCATACCACCGGGTCCTTTGTTGTCAAGGGGATTTGAGGTAGGGGAAACTCGGTCACGAGTGACACTTTAGCGCTTTGAAAAACAGGGAAATGGTCCAGGCCTCTCTTCGCTTTGTCTAAACCGGTTTTTAATCCATCTAAAGCTTGCTTCAGGGGCTTTGAAAACTCGCTCACTTGGAGACGAGTTTGACACGACTTAAAATTTAATTGGCTCCTGCGCGACCGGCGTTTCAAAGATCTAATGGGTTACGCTCACGAAGGGATAAATTGGCATTTTTCTTGAATTCTCCCAGTGGGTGATTATATTGATGGCACTACACAGGGAAAAAACAGTCAGGTCCCCTGTCTCTTCTAAATATAGGAAAAAGACGCGTCACAAAGTGATTGCAGCAGGCGATGATGAACGAAAAAGACGAAAAGCTTCCAGATCCCAAAGAGGTTGAAAAAGAGATCAGCGAGTTCCTGTCGGAGAAATTTGGTGGCCGCGTGAAACTCATCGCCCCCATGGTCATCCCACAGGAGGCCCCTGTTGACGAGGAAGGGAAGTCTTCTAGGAAGAAAAAGATCGATTTTTCATTAAAGCCCGAGGAGCTTGAGGCCTATCTTGATCAGTACGTGGTCAAACAAGACGAGGCCAAGGCCATATTGGCTACCAAGGTGTGCACCCATTTTAATCGTATCAAATACGCCGAATCATCCGAAGACAAGGATCAACCTATCCTGGGTAACATCAAGAACAATATCCTCATGATAGGACCCACGGGCGTGGGAAAAACCTACATGATTAAACTGATCGCCCAGAAGATAGGAGTGCCCTTTGTTAAAGGGGACGCCACAAAGTTCAGTGAAACGGGTTACGTTGGCGGTGATGTGGAAGATCTGGTGCGGGATCTCGTGCGGGAGGCCGATGATGATATCGAACTGGCGGAGTACGGGATCATTTACATCGACGAGATTGACAAGATCGCTTCGAGTAACAACCTGATTGGGCCAGATGTCTCTCGCACCGGCGTTCAGCGTGCCCTCCTCAAACCCATGGAAGAGACCGAAGTGGACCTCAAAGTGGCCCACGACCCCATATCCATGCTTGAAGAAGTGGAGCGCTATCGCAAGACCGGCAAACGAAGAAAGCGTGTGGTGAACACAAGGAATATCCTGTTCATCATGAGTGGTGCTTTTGACCAACTCGCGGAGATCACCAAGAAACGGATCGTAGATCAAGGTATCGGTTTTGGTGCATCTGTCAAAAGCCATTCGGAATCCCTAGATTACCTGAAATATGCCAAGCCAGAGGATCTCATTCGGTTCGGCTTTGAGACGGAGTTTGTCGGCCGCCTGCCAGTTATCTCCCTGTTTGAGAAACTGAGTGAAGATGACCTTTTTGCTATCTTAAAAAACCCCAATAATCCCGTCATTCTGAGCAAAAAGCTTGATTTTAGGGCCTATGGCATAGAGGTCAAATTCGATGATGAGGCTTTAAGAGCCATGGCCCACCTGGCTTACAAGGAAGGAACCGGGGCACGGGCACTGGTCAGCGTGATCGAGAAGGTGCTCGTGAAGCTGGAAAAGAGACTCCCCTCCACCAACATCAAGAAACTGCCTGTTACAGCGCAGGTGGTCAAAGATCCGGAGGGGGCCCTTAAGGACATCGTGTCCAAGGCAAATAGCGCCGAGTGGGAAAGAACCTATGAAAAGCTTCTCCAGGATGAGAAGGCATCCATCGAGGCCTATGTCCAGGATCACCAAGCCCTGCTGACTGACAAACACCATATGATGCTGACCCCGTCACGAAGGAGTCTGGTTGCGGACATGTATGCCATGAACACATGCGACATGAATGCCGTGATGAGAAAGATCAGTGGCGATTATGATCAGATCAAAAATATCCAAGACTACTTCTGCGAGACCCATGATCTGAACGTGACCCTGGCTGAGGATGCCATAGATGCAGTGATACGGCAAATGAACGCCTCTCAGACAGGTCTGAGAAAGTTCTATAAGAGGCTGACCTCGGATTTTGAGGACGGTCTTAGACTCATCCGAGACAGAACGGGCAAGAACACCTTTGTCATTTCCAGGGAAGCGTTAGATAATCCGGAAGCATTCTTGAATAACCTGGTCAAGAAGATGTACAAGGAAGATCGTGCCCATGGGGACGAGTCTCAAGACCCATAGCGACAACGTTGAGAGCTTCACCTTATACCAAAGAGCGAGACGAAGTGATGCAAAGCTTTCAACGTTATAACCACCAACGACTAATGATGACCAGAAGAGGTTAGCGATGCTTTTTCCAGACTACAGGCCAAGACGGCTGCGGCAAAATGAGAATTTCAGGCGGATGATTCGGGAGACACGGCTTTCTGTTGATAATCTGATCCTTCCCCTTTTTGCGGTGGAAGGCAAGGGCGTCAAGAACGCCATTGCCTCTATGCCGGGTCATTACCAGCTCTCTGGAGACCTCATTGTCAATGAGGTGAAGACGGCGCGCGACTTAGGGATCCCTGCTGTGATGCTCTTTGGCATTCCTGACAAGAAGGACGCCCTGGCCACCGGCGCCTATGCCGAGGACGGCATCGTCCAGAAGACGGTGAAGGCCATCAAGGACAAGGTCACTGATCTTGTGGTGATTACCGATGTCTGTCTTTGTGAATACACGGATCATGGGCACTGCGGCATGGTGGAAGGCGGCACCGTCGTCAACGATGGGACCTTGGAACTGTTGGCACGAACGGCCCTTTCCCATGTTCAAGCTGGGGCAGACATGGTGGCCCCCTCGGACATGATGGACGGTCGAGTTGGAGAAATACGCGAGACCCTGGATGATAACGGTTATGAGATGACGCCCATCATGTCCTATGCTGCCAAGTACTGTTCAGCCTTTTATTATCCCTTCCGCCAGGCGGCTGAGTCCGCCCCGCAATTTGGAGATCGACGCACCTATCAGATGGACCCAGCGAACAGCCTGGAGGCCATTCGTGAGGTGAGCATGGATGTGGAAGAGGGGGCTGATATTATCATGGTTAAGCCGGCCATGGCCTATCTGGACATCATTTTCAGGGTTCGGGAAGAAATCGATCTGCCCGTGGCAGCCTATAATGTGAGTGGTGAGTTTGCCATGATCAAGGCGGCCGACAAGCTGGGGTGGCTGGACGGAAACAAGGTCATGATGGAAGGCCTGATGGCTATAAAACGTGCTGGTGCAGACATGATTTTGACCTATTTCGCAAAAGAGGCTGCCAAGGAGCTGGCCGGCAGTTAATCTGGAAAGGGAGCTTGCATTGAAGCCAGATCAACATCCAGCGTCGAAAACGACCCATGGGGATGACAAGGGCCAGGGCGCCCACCTGCGGCTTGTTGCCTGGGAGGTGACCCGAAACTGCAACCTAAACTGCGTCCATTGCCGGGCAGCGGCCACCCAGGGCCCGTACTCAGGCGAACTGGACACGGGGGCCTGTTTCAAGCTCCTGGACCAGATCAAGGAGGTTGGGCAACCTGTGATCATCCTCACGGGTGGTGAGCCTCTCCTCAGGCCGGATATTTTTCAGATCGCCCGTTACGGCACAGACCTGGGCCTCCGTATGGTCATGGCCCCCAACGGTACGCTCATTACCGAAGCAAATGCCAAAGAGATGGTAGCGGCCGGCATACAGCGAATCAGCATTAGCCTGGACGGGGCTACAAAGGAGAGCCACGATCGGTTCCGCCAGGTGGAAGGGGCCTTTGAGGGGGCCTTACAGGGGATTGAATGGGCCAAAAAAGCCAGCCTCGATTTTCAGATTAATACCACTATTACCCAGCAAAATCTTGATGAGATACCCAGAATTCAAGAACTGGCGGTTGAGTTGGGGGCGGTTGCGCACCATATCTTTCTGCTCGTTCCCACGGGCAGAGGAAAATACATCGTGGATCAGGAGATCTCTGCAAAGCAGTACGAAGAAACGCTGAACTGGTTTTATGACCAGAGGGATAAGACATCCCTTCAGTTGAAGGCCACCTGCGCCCCCCACTATTACCGCATATTGAGGGAGCGGGCTCGCGAGGAAGGAAAGAGCGTCACCTTCAAGAGCCATGGCCTTGATGCCGTCACGCGGGGTTGTCTCGGGGGCACCAGCTTCTGTTTTGTATCAAACACGGGTGACGTCCAACCCTGCGGATTTCTGGACCTCCATTGCGGCAATGTGAAGGAAACCCCATTTGCTCGTATCTGGAATGAATCAGAGATCTTTCTTTCACTCAGGGACTTCAACCAATTGAAAGGCAAGTGCGGCAAGTGTGAATATCGGAGAGTCTGCGGCGGATGTCGTGCCAGGGCCTATGAGGCCACAGGCGACTATCTGGCCGAGGAACCTCTTTGTATGTATCAACCCAGAGGAAGTTGACCGGGCCTCTGGTCTTGTTGTGATCCTTGACGAATCCTTT
>JASFPF010000174.1:0-4473 GCA_050116135.1 Deltaproteobacteria bacterium
CCGCCGCAATTCCTTGGTTGATCACCTCAGGTGGCAGCTTCTCTTGTCCCTTCCCACCAAAGCCGACGAGACGATCGGCAGTGCTATCATCGGCAACCTCAATCCCGATGGCTATCTCCGGGCCACAGTGGACGATATTGCCGCCCTGACTGAGGCCGATGTCTCAGAGGTAGAAAAAGTCCTAGAAAGGATGCAGTCCTTTGACCCCGTCGGGGTCTGCGCCAGGGATCTTAAAGAGTGTTTGTTGATTCAGACCAAGCACTTAGGGCTGGAAGACTCCCTTGTGGTTCAGATTATTCAGAACCACTTCAAACACCTGGAAAACAAGAACTACAAGGCTATTGCCCAGGCCTTAGGCGTTTCCTTTGACGATGTGCTTGCCGCTGTGGGAGTCATCACTGGCATGGAACCAAAACCAGGTCGCGAATTCAGTGATGAAGACCCCCAGTACATTAGCCCTGACATCTTTGTCTACAAGATAGGCGATGAATTCGTCATTGTTTTAAATGAAGATGGCATGCCGAAACTTCGCGTGAGCGCCTTTTACAAGCAGGCCTTGAATCAAGAGGGAGCGTTCGCCAGCCGGGCGAAGGATTACATTCAGAATAAACTCCGGTCTGCTGTCTGGCTCATCCGAAGTATTCATCAGCGCCAAAGGACCATTTACAGAGTGGTTGAGAGTATTGTCCGTTATCAGAGGGATTTTCTGGAATCGGGGATCACCCATTTGAAACCCATGGTATTGCGGGATGTGGCTGAGGACATTGGCATGCACGAGTCGACGGTAAGCCGTGTGACAACGAACAAGTACGTCCACACCCCCCAGGGGACCTTTGAGTTGAAGTTTTTCTTTAATAGTTCCATCAGTCGACTGCATGGAGACGCCATTGCCTCGGCGAGTGTGAAGGAGAGGATTCGTCAAATCATTCAGTCTGAAGACCCCGCCAAACCGTATAGTGACAGGAAGATGGTTGAGATTTTGTGTGATTCAAACATTGATGTGGCTCGCAGGACCGTTGCCAAGTACCGGGAAATGTTAGGTGTGTTGCCATCCAACAAACGTAAAAGGATACAGGGAGGTCCATCAGGATGCAAAAGTCGGTAACCTTCATCAGCCTTGCTCCGTCAGAATCTC
This sequence comes from Deltaproteobacteria bacterium, assembly GCA_050116135.1. Taxonomy (GTDB): domain Bacteria; phylum Desulfobacterota; class Desulfobacteria; order Desulfobacterales. The sequence goes on from JASFPF010000174.1 coordinate 1,136, forward strand.
TGAAGACGTATGCCTTCGAAAAACTCGATCGCTTTGACAAATACCTTGCTAATCCAGCCACAGCAAACGTGGTGTTGACGGTGGAAAAGTTTCGACATATCGCCGAAATCAGTATTAGCGCCGACGGATTTATGATCAATGCTCACGAGGAAACCTCTGACATGTATTCAGCCATAGACATGGCTCTCGACAAACTTGACAAACAAATTAAGAAGAATAAGAAAAAATACAAGAAATCCAGATCGACTGCCGCCAGACGCAAGACTTTCCCCTATCAGCAGACCGGTGCGGCATCAGGGGATGTGGAGCACGAGTCCATGCCCAGGGTGATGAAAATCAAGAATATCGAGTACAAACCCATGGATGTGGATGAAGCGGTTTTGCAGATGAGATTGATCAAAGACAGCTTTCTGGTTTTTACCGATGCCCAGACCCAACAGATCCATGTGCTATATCGCCTCAAGGATGGCAATTTCGGTTTGATTCAACCTCGTTTGTAGCACGGATTCCAATGAGAATTTCGGACACCCTCAAAGAGGGCGCCATCATTTCAGAACTTAATGCCACTGACAAGAAAGCGGTATTGGAAGAACTGACTGGTACACTGACAGAGGCCTCCGGGGTTAACCAGGAGGAAATGGTTCGTGTCCTCTTGGAGCGGGAGCGGCTTGGCAGCACCGGCATCGGAGGGGGTATCGCTATCCCTCATGGAAAACTAGGGGCCTTGAAGTCTTTGTTGATGGCATTCGGGCGGAGCCGCAAGGGTGTCGAGTTTGATGCCATGGATGGAAAACCTACCCACCTGTTTTTTCTATTGTTAGCCCCGGAAGATTCCACGGGCGCTCATCTCAAGATGCTCGCCAGAATATCTCGATCACTCAAGAACAGCGTCTTTAGAGAACGTCTGATGACCGCTGCGGACGGCCGGGAACTCTACATGGTGATCCAAAAGGAAGACGAAGACTTCTGATTCTGCCTGGGAGGCAGACATCGTTTCCCGTTTATGGTCTGCACCTGCCCGACCATTTTCTGCGGGCTTGTTAGATGCCATTGAAGCAGCAAAACATCATCATCATCACCGGCCTTTCCGGCTCCGGAAAAAGCACAGCCATCAAGGCGCTGGAAGACGTGGGGTTCTTCTGCGTAGACAACTTGCCGGTCGTGCTTTTGCCCAGCTTCCTGGAACTTCGCGTGGCGCCATCTTCGGGGTTTGAAAATCTGGCCCTTGTCATGGACATTAGGCAAGAGGGGTTTGTCGCCAGCTATGCCAAGGTGCTGGACAACCTGACGAAGCAAGGCTACCAATTCAAGATTGTTTTTCTGGAGGCCACGGACAACGAGCTTCTGAGACGTTACAGTCAGACACGACGGCATCATCCCTTGGCCGGGAAAGAGAGCCTCCTGGAAGGGATACGTGCCGAAAGAGATCAGCTTCAGGGCCTTAAGGGCATCGCTGACAAGGTCATTGACACATCCCGTTATAATGTTCACGAACTCAAGCATATGGTATCACGCTATGTGCTTAAGGAGGTTCACACCGGCGACATTGAGCTTCATGTCCTGTCCTTTGGTTTCAAGTATGGCATTGCCTACGATGCAGATTTGGTGATGGATGTTCGCTTCCTACCCAATCCGTATTTTGTGCCTGAGTTGCGAGACCTGGATGGCACATCGCCACAGGTGGAAGCCTTTGTGAAGCAATGCCCCGAGACCGGTCTTTTTTTGAAAAAGTATTTAGATCTGCTTGACTTTCTGATTCCCTTTTACAAGAAAGAGGGGAAATCCTATTTGACCATTGCTGTGGGTTGCACTGGTGGAAGGCATCGTTCTATTGTGGTGGCGAAGGAAATCTTTCGCTTTCTTAAAAGAACGACGAACCGCATCCACTTGACACATCGAGATATTGAATTAACTTAGAAAACATTACCTTTTCCGGGGATAGATTTATGATAGGCATTGTCATAGTGACCCACAGCGGTTTAGGAGATGCCCTCATCGAAGCAGCTGAATGCATCTTGGAAACCCCTCTGGAAGCGACGACGGCTGTTTCAGTCGATCTGAGGCATAGTGCAGAAAAACTGCGGAAGAAGATCGGAGACGGGATGAAGGCTGTGGATGAGGGCGATGGCGTCATCATTTTGACAGACATGTTTGGCGGAACACCGTCCAACCTGAGTCTCTCGTTTCTTGAGGAGGGCCGCATTGACGTTCTCACAGGTGTGAATCTGCCGGTGTTGATCCGAGCGGCAAAGATGCGCAAGGCCAGCAACCTCTCTGAGTTGGCTCAGAGCGTTGAGGCTTATGGGAAAAAGAGCATTTCATTGGCCAGTGGGGTGCTAAAAGGAAACAAAAGGAGTTAGGGAGGGTCCATGAACGTCCGTGTTGGCATCAACGGGTTTGGTCGTATAGGGCGACTCGCCTTTAGAGCTGCCCTTCAAAGCGAGGCCGTAGAGGTTGTGGCGATCAATGACCTCACAGACGCTGTAACCATGGCCCATTTGCTGCGCTACGATTCGGTTCATGGTCTCTTAGATGCAAAGATCGTGGCCCGAGATGATGCCATTGAGGTCAATGGTCGGTCTGTGGCCTACACAGCCATTAGAGACCCGGCCGACCTGCGGTGGGGAGACCTTGGCGTGGACGTGGTCATGGAATGCACAGGATTTTTTCGGGACCGCAAGGCTGCCGGCCGACATCTGGCATCAGGCGCTCGCAAGGTGATCATTTCAGCACCGGCCTCCGATCCGGACATCACCGTGGTGATTGGTGTCAATGATGCCTTGTATGACCCTAAGGCGCACCATATCATATCAAACGCTTCGTGCACGACCAATTGCCTGGCGCCGGTGGCAAAGGTGCTTTTTGAAAACTTTGGCATCAATAAGGGACTCATGACGACGATCCATTCCTATACCGGAGATCAACGCCTTCTTGATTTTCCCCACAAAGACCTCAGGCGGGCAAGGGCCGCCGCCCTTTCCATGATACCCACCACCACCGGGGCTGCCAGGGCCGTTGCCTTGGTCTTACCTGAACTCAAGGGGAGATTAAACGGCTTGGCCATACGAGTGCCGACGCCAAACGTGTCTCTCGTGGACTTAGTCGTGGCGGTAGAAAAGAGGGGCTTGACTGTAGAGGATGTGAATGGGGCATTTAAGGCAGCCGCTGAAGGCGCGCTGGAGGGTATTTTGGCCTATAGTGATCTTCCCCTGGTTTCCAGCGATTTTAACGGTTCCACCTATTCTTCCGTGGTGGATGGGCCAACGACGTATGTCATCGATGACCTGGTGAAAGTCCTGGCCTGGTATGACAATGAACGGGGATATGCCACACGCATG
>JASFPF010000175.1:0-4472 GCA_050116135.1 Deltaproteobacteria bacterium
GGAGCGAGGATAATGGACGATCCATTGTTGTCAATTCCTTGGGTGAAGCCAAAAACATCATGGCTGAAGTGGAGAATGTTAGGATTGCCAAGCTCAACGGCCTCGAACGAAACCATCGCTATCAGGTCAGAATAAAAGCCGAACTCAGCAAGATCACCCTCCCATTCTATCTCCATTACGTGTTTCGGTTCTTCTTGTTCCTTTGGGATTTTGAGACGGACTGGTATACGACCGACTTCATGTACTAAGGCTAGGTTTTCATGTCACAAATGTCCCCAGACGAGGCCAAGCGCCGGAAGCGTGAACGGGTCATCATTCTGGTGCTGGTGGCCATCGTCGCCCTGCTGACTTACATAGAGACGAAGGTGGTCCAGTTTGGAGCAGGACTACCCGTTTCCAATACGATCATCACGTTCATTCTCATCAACCTCAACATGCTCCTGCTGTTACTGCTGATCTTTCTCGTACTGAGAAACATTGTCAAGCTCCTCTATGACCGGAAGCGCAAGGTCATGGGGGCCAAGCTGCGAACAAAGCTTGTGGTGGCCTTTGCCTGCTTGTCCCTGATTCCAACAGCGGTGCTTTTTTTCTTTTCAGTCCAGTTCATCACCTCGAGTGTCGCTTTCTGGTTCAATGTTCCTGTGGAGCAGTCTTTGGAGAAGTCCCTGGAGGTGGGCAAAGAGGTATACAGGCATGTTGGAGACAACAACCGTTTTTTTCTTGAGCGGATCGCTTATCAAATTGTCCGAAGGGACTTGCTGGCCGATGAAAACAGAAAGGCCCTCAAGCACTATATTCAAGTCGTGCAGGGGGCTTTCAATGTGCAGGCCATAGAGGTCTATTCAAACCGTTCCGATCGGCTGGCCGTGGCGCTTGACGCAGACCTGGAAGGCACACCCTTTGAACCGGTTTCTGCCGACAGGATTCAAAAAGAAATGCACGAAAACAGCTTCTCTTCCCTCACGGCGTTTCTTCCCTTAGGAGAGATGATTAGGACCCTGGGATGTATTCCATCCAATGCGGGCCCGGACAAGGCCTTGGGAATCGTTGCTGTAACAACCGTTATTCCTCATAGCCTTTCAGATAGTATGGCAGCTATTTCAAGGGGCTTCGACCAGTATCAGCAGATGAAAATGGTAAAAAAGCCAATGCAGATCAGCCATTTGGTCACCCTCTCAATCGTGGCCTTGCTAATTATATTCTGCGCGACCTGGTTTGGGTTCTACCTCGCAAAGACCCTGACGGTGCCGATCCAAGGACTAGCCGAGGGAACGCGCCGCGTGGCCGAGGGAGATCTGAAATTCACCATAGAGACAGTGGCTGACGACGAGATGGGTACCCTGGTAGATGCCTTCAACAAGATGACCCGGGACCTCAAGGTGGGTAAAGAACAACTTGAGTTGTCAACCCGGGAACTCAGAAAACGCAACCTTGAAATTGAACAAAGGCGTCTATACATGGAGACCGTCTTGCAGAACGTGTCTACTGGCGTCATTTCTCTGGATGCCGGAGGTTTTTTTACAACCATCAACAAATCGGCACAGAAGATGTTCGGCCTGAAGGAAGACCAGTTTTTGAGGCGCAGCTACAAGAAGGTACTCAAGCCCAAACATCTGCCGTTGGCCCAAGATTTCCTGGAACAGCTGGAAAATAGTCCGAGTAATGCGGTGCAAAAGACGATCAAGGTCGTCATTGGTGAGAAAACCCGCATCTTCATGGTCAACATGACCGCCCTTAAAGACGACAAGGATCACTTCATGGGCACAGTGGTTGTTTTTGATGATCTTACGGAAATTGAAAAGGCCCAGAGAATGTTTGCTTGGCAGGAAGTGGCAAAGTGCATTGCCCATGAGGTAAAGAATCCCCTGACACCCATCAAACTCTCCGCACAACGACTGAGCCGGAAGTACGGTCCGCAAATTCAAGAGGACAAATCGGTTTTTGCCGAATGCACACAAACCATTATTGATCAGGTCGATCAAATAGGAAACTTGGTCAGTGAGTTCTCTTCCTTTGCTCGGCTCCCTGCGGTGAATCCCGCGCCTTGCGATTTGCCAGAGATTGTGAGAGAAACAGTGGCGCTTTATCGGGAGACACACCCTCATGTCTCGTTCAAGGTCCAGATGGATTCAGAGATCCCGAAAATGAATCTAGACCGAGGGCAGATAAAGCGTGTCATGATTAATCTGATTGTCAATGCCATTGCCGCCATGAATGGAGATGGGACGATTACCGTCACACTCACCTTTGACCCGACTTTAAAGTCGGCCGAGCTTGAGGTCAGTGATACCGGTACTGGGATATCCCCACGAGACAAGGCGCGCCTCTTTGACCCTGATTTTTCTACCAAGAAAACCGGCATGGGACTGGGCCTGGCCATCGTGAATGCCATCGTTGAAGATCACTATGGATCGATCCAGGTCCATGACAACCACCCCACCGGGACAAGATTTGTTATACAATTACCAGCATGAGAATTCGTTTTGCGTTACAAAAACCTTAACGAGTATGGCAAGGACCTTGTCGCCACGAGAAAACACGAATGTCACAACTGGTGCCCATCCACGAAGCATTATCCAATCAATGGGCACAGGTGTCAGCCTCCCATTCAGATGATGGATGGAAGCGAACTAACGGATCAATGGCTTTGAAGGAGTTCATTCATGTTTCCCACCATATTGATTGTCGATGATGAAACCACCATATTGCAGTCTTTAAGCGGCATCCTTTCCGATGAGGGGTATGAGACATTGACTGCCTCAAATGGATATGAAGCCTTAAAGATTATAGAGGAGGAATCCCCAGACTTGGTCCTTTTGGATATCTGGATGCCCGGCATTGACGGCATAGAAACCCTCCGAGAGATCAAGAGAACGAACCCCTTTCTCCAGGTGGTTATCATATCGGGGCATGGAACCATTGAGACAGCCGTGAAGGCAACCAAGCTGGGAGCTTATCATTTTGTGGAAAAACCCCTTTCCATTGAGAAGGTTGTGGTCACGATTAATAATGCCCTTAACTTCCGGCGACTGGAGGAGGAAAACCAGTTTTTGCGCAAAAAGACGCTTGAAAAACATTCCATTACCGGAAGTAGTCCTCCCATCCAGGCCCTGAAAAAACAAATTGCCATTGCGGCCCCCACTCAAGCTTGGGTCCTAATCACCGGGGAGAACGGGACGGGGAAAGAACTGGTGGCCCGGACCATCCACCAAATGAGCAATCGACCTGACAAACCATTGATTGATGTGAATTGTGCCGCCATACCGGAGGAGCTGATTGAAAGCGAGCTTTTCGGCCACGAGAAGGGGGCCTTCACGGGGGCAACCACCAGAAAGCGAGGCAAATTCGAAGTGGCTGACAAAGGGACCATCTTCTTAGATGAGATTGGAGACATGAGCCTGAAAACCCAGGCCAAGATCCTTCGCATCCTGCAAGAAAAAAAATTCGAGCGCGTGGGTGGCACCCGAACACTGAGCGTCGATGTTCGGGTGCTGGCAGCAAGTAACAAGGATCTGGAAAAAGAGATTGAAAAGGGGACCTTTCGAGAGGATCTGTATTTCCGCCTGAACGTCATTCCCATTGAAGTGCCTCCCCTACGAAACCGCACTGAAGACATACCATTGTTGATCGAGACGTTCCTCAGTGGATTTGCACAGGATGGCAACTTCGGTCAAAAGACCATGACACCTGAGGCCATCGCACACCTGAAGGCTTACCCGTGGCCTGGTAATGTTCGGGAGCTAAAAAACCTGGTGGAAAGGTTGGCCATCATGATCCAGTCCGATGTCATTGGCGAAGACGACATTCCTTTATCCTATAGACGCCAGAAGGCGACCACTTCGGATATGGGCTTTTTTCACGAGGATTCCCTGAAAGAAGCAAAAAAGGAGTTTGAGAAGGCCTATATCCAGCAAAAGCTTAACGAAAACAATAACAACATCTCTCAAACCGCAGACGCTATTGGTATTGAAAGGAGCCACCTATACAAGAAGATAAAGTCATTCGGCTTCAGGCTGTGACCAAGAAACCACTGGTGACTTTGTCTCAATGACTACGGGGACACCCTCGCTCCCCGCAACGTCCTTTAGGGCAAAGTCCAGGGGAGCGATATAAGAAAGGAGGCGTGCGGCCGGCCCGACGGCGGAGGACTCGTGAGGATTATTGGTGGCGCTTTGAAGAGAAGAAAGCTTTCCCCCCTGCGGGGTCTGAGCATTCGCCCGACCACAGATTACCTGAGGGAGGCCATCTTCAACATCCTTGCAGGTTGCGTGGAAGGCGCGGTTGTACTCGATCTCTTTGCCGGCACCGGCAGCCTTGGGATTGAAGCCCTCAGCCGTGGCGCCTCGTCTGCCGTGTTCATTGAGAAATCACCCCAGGCCATCAAGACGCTCCTTCGTAATATTTCCACCTTCTCATTGGAAAAGCAGTGCACTGTCATGAGAAGAGATATCCTGCGGGGATTGAGTTTCTTA